>DATGSA010000021.1:0-10006 GCA_035303085.1 Flavobacteriaceae bacterium | reverse complement strand
TAGCGTTTCTTTAAATTTTGGCCATAGCTCAATAGCTTCAAACAATGTACCCGAACCCGCTCCTTCTTGTCCAAGTTCAGATAAAGTATAAACATAGTCCAAATGCAAATGCGGATCTACATAAGGCGGCATCACAAGTTTGCCATGAAGATCAATTTCTTCTGTACATTTAGGTAAATCACTTCCGATCCGAATGATTTTGCCATTTTTTACAATCAATTCGGTTGCTGCATCGTTGCGATATATTTTCGCATTAAAAAATTTTCTCTTCATGGTTGATTTAATTTTTGTTTTGACTGTTTTTTGTTTCGAACATTTTTCAAACCCAGATTACTTTAACCTGGAAGATAAGGGATGAAGGGTTAAAGTTCAACGGTACATTTTATTTTAGCCCTATTATCCTTGGGTTGTCGACTTTCTAAGTGTCCGAAAAGTCTTTTTTTATATTTGGATGAATGATAATACTTAGATAAACAAAAAATGCGAACAACTTTTATCGCAATATTATGGCTTTCAACCATAATTCTTTGGATTAATCACAAAAAATATGAAGATTTTTTACATGAAATATTTCCACTTTTTTGCAACCTATCAAAGCGATTCTGTTTGTATTTGATCTATCGTGATTTAAAATCTATTATTTCTTTAATACAAACCGCTATTTTAGAATGATCCTCGCTGTTAAACACTTAAAGTGAATGTTTTTGTTTATGATTATTCAGTAAAGCTTCTGCATAAATTTCTTCATAATAAGGCAATATCTCTTCTATATCAAACTTAAGCGCTACTTCTTGTGCTGTTCTTTTAAAATCTCTCAACCGGTTATCATCTTCAAGAATATAAATTGCATTTTTCGACATTTCTTTTATATCTCCAACCGGGCTTAAAAAGCCTGAAATTCCATCTTCATTCACTTCAGGTAAACCTCCGGCATTTGTAGAAATAACGGGAACTGCATTTGTCATTGCTTCCAGTGCGGCCAATCCAAAACTCTCTGTTGCTGAAGGCAATAAAAATAAATCTGAAAGACACAGGATTTTATTTATTTCGTGACTGGCGCCCATAAACAAAATATCATCGCTTATGCCAAACTTCACAGCCAACTTTTTTGCACTGCTTATTTCCGGCCCCTCTCCTACCAATAATAATTTAGCTCTCATCTTTTTGCGAATTTCATTAAAGATCCGAATGACGTCATCCGTTCTTTTTACTTTTCTAAAATTACTGATATGTGTAATTATTCGCTCGTCATCCGCGGCAATTGCTTTTCGTTGAATCAAACATTCTCGTATTTCGCTTTTAGCTTTATCGATTCGTTTTTTCACATCGATAAAGTTGGGAATAACTTTAATTTCCTTTTTCACATCAAACAATCGATAAGTATCTTCTCGCAAACTTTTAGAAACTGAAGTAACCACATTACTGTGGTTGATGCTAAAAGTTACCGCAGGTTTATAAAACGGATGGTTACCCACCAAGGTGATATCTGTTCCGTGAAGGGTGGTCACCATCGGAATTTTAATCCCTTCATCTTCCAACATTTTTTTGGCCATATACCCGGCGTAAGCATGTGGAATGGCGTAATGCACGTGCAACAAATCAAGCTTTTCCTTTTTAATTACGTTCACCAACTTACTCGATAAAGCCAATTCGTATGGCTGATAATGAAACAACGGATATTCTGGAACATTGACTTCGTGAAAATGAATATTGGGCGAAAGCTGCTCTAACCTTACCGGTTGTTTATAGGTTATAAAATGAATATTATGGCCACGTCTCGATAATTCCATGCCGAGTTCTGTAGCCACCACTCCGCTTCCTCCAAAAGTTGGATAACACACTATGCCTATGTTCATATATTAAAATCTTTTTATAAGTATTTTTTTTAACCGATTTATCACTGCAAGTCTTCTATGTTTTGTCGATTGGGGTTAGTTATCGCCTCATAAATCACTTCTTCAATTTTCGTGCGAATATTTTCTTTGATCAGTTTAGTATTTTTTGGATCGGGATAAGTTCGATTGGTTAAACAGATATAAAGCAAATCTTCTTCCGGATCTGCCCAAGCTATGGTTCCCGTAAACCCGGTATGCCCGAAACTGTTTTTTGAATTTTGATCGATACCCGGACCGGGTCCTTTCAGCTGCGGTTTGTCAAAGCCAACACCTCTTCTAATTTCCTCACTGCAGAAATAGCATTTATTAAACTTTTTAAGGGTGGGTATTTCAAAATATCTTTTCCCGCCATAATAACCACCATTGAGATACATTTGCATCATTTTTGCGATATCATTGCTATTTCCAAACAAACCTGCATGCCCGCCTAATCCGCCAAACATCGCTGCACCCTGGTCATTTACATAACCGCGTAAAGTTTGGTTACGCCAATAATCATCAATTTCGGATGGCACAATGTTTTTTTCAAGAAAATATTTTTTCGGTAAATAACTTAAATTTTCAGCTCCTAAAGAAGCGTAAAAGTGAGTTTTAGTCAATATATTTAAGTCTGCATTATAGTAATTTTCGAGAAAATCGTTGTATAAGTAAAATGGTAAATCACTGTATTTATATTCCATTTTGGTCAGCAAATCACTTTTTCCAATCTCTACCAAAACAGAATCGCGATAATCTGAACGCATATACATATGGTCGGCTACTTGAATGGTGAAATCATTTTTTTTCTGAGTGCTATAATATTTAGAGGAAGCTTTGTTATCTTCCATCGTATTTCTGAAGAAGGGAATCCACGGTTTAAATCTACCGTAATGGCTTAAAGCTTCCAAGAGCGTAATATCTGCTTTGTTGGTACCTTTCAAATAAGGCAGCAATTCCCCAAAAGAAGTATCCAAGGTGATTTCCCCTTGTTCTTCAAGCTCCATCAACAGCGGTAAAGTCGCCAGGATTTTTGTCAAAGAAGCCAAGTCGTAAATCGACTCATCCCCGATAGGTTGTTTTTTATCATAGGTTTGAAATCCATAATTTTTCTGCAGCACCACTTTTCCTTTCCTGGCAACCAACACTTGCATACCGGGAGTCATTTTTTTGGCGATGGCTACTTCAGCAATAGAATCTATTTTCCTTAATTTAAAGGAATTCATTCCTACACTTTCAGGTAATCCGTAGCTCAATCTGCCGATTGGGGAAGTAAAATACCCGGTGCCTTCCGGAAAGTTCTGCCCTATACTTACCGGTAAACGTCCTTTCGCACCGATAGCTCCAAACAGAAGTTGTGCAGCTTTTTCTTGAGCAATTTTACTGTTTTGATAAGCCATCAGAATTCCATCCAAATTGGTGGTGCTTCTCAAATCCATCAACGCATAAGGTCGGGCGAAAACACTTAAGGTAACTTGATGGTTAACCGAAATTTCATGCAACCAAACCAATTCTTGACTGGTGAATTTATATGACGACCAGGGGCTGGTATTGGATTTGTGAAACCCGATAATAACCTCATCATAAGTTTGTAATTTTTCTATTAATTCGTTAAGATGGTCAGCTTTCACCTTATCTACGGTTGTATATTTATTCAACATCTGATAAAACGCACTACCGTCAGCATCTCCCATAGAAACGTAAGCTATTCTTTTCTTGTCCAAATCTCTAATAGGAATAACGGCTTTATTGTTTTTTATCAAAGTGAGTGCATTCTCCATCAATTTCTCATAAAGTACATCATTTTCAATTCCATTTAAATCCTGAATAAGAAGCTGGATGTCAACAGGTTTATAATTATGTAATCCTGTTTTATATTTTGCTCTTAAAATCTTCTTGACAGAATAAGCCAAACGCTCTTCTGTAACAATATCATCTTCATAAGCTCGGATAATTTTCTGAATACTTCCCGGCACATTCATCGGGTACAACAAGATATCATTTCCCGCTAAAAAAGCATCTAAACTGACTTGACTTGGATTATTTTTATCTGCGACACCTTTCATATTCAAAGCATCGGTGACAATCAAGCCATTAAATTTCATTTTATTTTTCAGCAATCCGGTGATAATTGGATGAGAAATTGACGCCGGATGATTTCTTCTGCTATCCAAAGCCGGAACGTTTAAATGACTGACCATTACCCCTGTTAACCCTTGAGGTATCATTTTGTAGTAAGGATAAAGCTCTACACTGTCTAAGCGATTCTTAGAAAAGTTTAAAACCGGCAACGCTTTATGAGAGTCGACATCTGTATCGCCATGACCCGGAAAGTGTTTAGCTGTGGTCAATACGCCTTCCTCTTGCATTCCGTGCATAAAAGCGATTCCTTTTTCAGCAACATTTTCCGGATTTTCTCCAAAAGCGCGATTACCGATAATAGGATTTTGGGGGTTGATATTTACATCAACAGTCGGCGCAAAATCAAACTGTAAACCAATTCTTTTAGCGTGTTTTGCAATTTCCGCTCCTGTTTGGCGTATCAAATCATTATCTTGAATAGCGCCCAAGGTCATATTCCAAGGAAAAGCATAAGTGGAATCTAAGCGCATAGCCAAACCCCATTCCGCATCTTGTCCCATCAGTAAAGAAACTTTAGATGATTTTTGAAACTTATTGGTAAGATTAGCTTGTTGGATAGGATTTCCTTTAAAGAATATCACTCCTCCAATATGATAATCTTTAATTAAAGTCTGTACATAATCGATATTTTCTTGGGATTTTTCAGGAAAAAGATCAACCATAAAGAGTTGGCCTACTTTTTCTTCCAAACTCATTTGATTATATATATCGTCCACCCATTCCGCTTGCGCTAAAGAATCTTGCGCAATCAAGGGATATACAGGTTGTGTTTTTTCAATTTCCTGCTGAGAATAAACCTGGGTATAAGCCGATAGAAATGCAAAAACCCAAAAAACATGCTTCATATACGTAAAGACTAAAAAATTAAATTAATTCACTACCTCGCCCCAAAGCGAAACGGAATAAATTTAAAAAACTTCTTTCAAACCGAGTAGGCAAACTCAAAATTAGATTATTTATTTTCACAATAGTCAAAATCATCGATTTGAAATTGACTTCGAATAGAAGTTTTAAAGATACGAAAAACTCAATCAGTATTATAAAAATCTTTTATGCCAACTTTCCTTCAGTGGAACTTCCCAATGTTCTTCTAATTCTCCTTTGGTATTAACCAGGTTATTGAACACAATAGTATCGGGAGAAACCGCTCTATCCTTAACCATTTTTCCAAAATCTTTCAATTCTTTATGGGCGATATATTCGCCTTGACGAAAAGTAACATTCATCTTATCCAGCAAATCTACGTCAAACTTCTCTTGCAAATGTTGAATAAAATGAACCGATGAATCTATCGAACATCCGCTGGTGGCAGCAAAATTCTCATCTACCCCTAACACAATAAAACGGTTGTAGCGTATATCAAAAGATCCGCTTAAATCGGCGCCATGAACGGTCCATTCTTGAACAAAGTTTTCAAGTTCGGATCTTAATTCATTTACCTCTTCATCCGTAAATTTACGATTGGCCTGATAAACCCAAACTCTTGCAGAATCTGGAAGTTTTTCAAAAGGAACAAGCATATTTTATATTATTTTTCTTATTAATAATTGTTGTTTTTCTAAATGAACAGCACACTTCAACTTGAAACAGCTGTTTTTAAATTGATTTTGTAAAAAAGTGAATTGATTATTTATTCGGATTGAGTTGCATCAGCAAACTGAGGTTATCCAGCATGCCTTTTTCATACACCACTTTTTTATCTTTAAATTTCAAAAAAGTCATCCCGTTCACCCCTATTTCTTTTCCGGAAGGTTCTACGCCAAAAATAGCATCATTTTGATGGGTTCCTGTATAATTCCAAAAAACAATTGCGCTGGAATCCTTTTTATTGGGGATTATCTCCGACACGTCAACTTTTAAATCCGGAAAAGATTTATAAGTTGCTTGCAAAAATTTTTTATACGCTTCTACACCTTCAAGCCGCTTGAAATGGGTGTATTCTACAATCAGATTTTCATCGGCATATACATCGAGTAAACCTTCACTGTCTGCATTCCAAATTTGCATATAATTATCTGCACGTTTTCTTAAACTAAAAAGCATACTCTATAAATCTTCAGCTTCGGCAATCATTTCGACCACATCCTGAATATCCATCGGGTCACCGGTTTTTTGTTTTGTCATCCCGTCGGCTAACATCGTATCACAAAATGGACAACCTGTCACAATAATATCGGCTTTTGTTTTCTGAGCTTGCTCAATCCTCATTTCGCTGACCTCACGGTCGCCGCCTTCAGGTTCTTTAAACATCTGTGCTCCTCCTGCACCACAACACAAACTGTGTTTTTTGGTATCTTCCATTTCGATGAGCTCTACTTCCAATTTAGATAACAAAGCGCGCGACGCTTCATATTCATCATTGGCTCGACCTAAATAGCAAGGATCGTGATAGGTGATGCGTTTTCCTTTAAACTTTCCACCTTCAACCTTTAGTTTTCCTTCTTCCAAAAGGGAAGTTAAAAACTGTGTATGGTGCACGATGTCATAATTTCCGCCTAATCCGGGATATTCGTTTTTGATAGTGTTGAAGCAATGTGGACAAGCGGTGACAATTTTCTTTATCCCATATCCGTTGAGCACTTCTATATTCATTTTTGCTTGCATTTGAAACAAAAATTCATTTCCTGAACGCTTGGCCGGATCTCCGGTACAACCTTCTTCACTACCTAAAACGGCAAAATCGACCCCCACTCTGTTTAATATTTTGACAAACGCTTTGGTAATCTTTTTTGCTCTATCATCAAAACTACCAAAACATCCTATCCAGAACAATATATCGGGCATTTTTCCTTCTGCAGCATATTCCTGCATTGTAGGTACTTTTAAAGCCATATTTTCTATGTTTTTTAAAATTTAGTTGCCCAAAGATAATGACTTTTTAGCTCTTTGGAAGACTCCTCCCCGGATTTCAATTTAAAGGAAATACTTTAGAGCGATTCTAAATAGAACCCTGCGAAATAGGCTTTTTGGGTTGTTTACGATTTTGATTTCAGCTTTTACCAAATAATTTCCTTTTTCCCTTCAGCCTTTAAAACAGCATTCGTTTTACTAAAATGCTTATTCCCAAACCAATACCCTCTATTGGCACTTAGCGGTGAAGGGTGACCTGAAGTGAGCACTACATGTTTATCCGTATCGATTTTAGCGCCTTTCTTTTGGGCTTGTCCTCCCCATAATAAGAAAACCACTCCGTTTTTCTCTTCCGATATTTTTTCAATTACCCCATCGGTAAATTTTTCCCATCCTTTTCTTTGGTGACTTCCGGCTTGTCCACCACGAACGGTCAAGGTTGCATTCAACAAAAGAACTCCTTGCTCCGCCCAACATGTCAAATTGCCATTTTCCGGAAAATCCCGGTTCAAATCCTGTTCAATTTCTTTAAAAATATTTCTTAGGGATCGCGGTAAAGGGACATCCTCCCGGACTGAGAAACACAAACCGTCTGCTTGATCTTTGCCGTGATACGGATCTTGTCCTAAAATAACCACTTTCAAGTCTTCAAAAGCACAAGCATTAAAAGCTTTGTAAATATCCTCGAAAACCGGATAACAGGTTTGCGTTTCATATTCGTATTTCACAAAATCCATCAAATCTTTAAAGTAAGGCTTTTTGAGTTCTTCTTTCAAAACCTCCTTCCAGTCTGATGCTAATTCAAGTTCCATATAAAATGGGGGGTTAATTTAAAAATGACAATATATTTAAAAAATTTAAACCGTTGGTTGCTTTTATGCATTCTGAGAGAAAACCATTAAATTTGCAGGAAGTTGATTATTATATGATAAACATTTCAGAAAAGACCCTGACGGACTTGGAATTTTCGACTGTGCGAGAACAGTTGAGTGAATTTTGCGTGACCCACATGGGAATAGAAAAGGTAAAGAAAATTCGCCCTTTCAAATACCCACAACAAATTTTATTTGCCCTAAATCAAACACAGGAATACAAATCTTCTGCTCATCAGGACCAACAAATCCCGCGACATGGTTTTGAAGAAATTCATGAGGAAATTCACCTACTGGGTATTAAAAACAGCATGCTGGAATTGCGTAGTTTACGCAATATTGCTACCTTATCTGAAACGGCAAACGCACATTTAAAATTTTTCAAGAAAAATCGAGCACTCTATCCAAATCTATACAAGAGTACGGAAGAAATTGAATACACCAAGTTTATCTCCGATAAAATCAACCAAGTCATCGATCGGTTTGGAGAGATTAAAAACAATGCCTCTCCACTTTTACAAAAAATCAGGCAATCGTTGAATAGCTTACAAGGCAAAATTGATTCGAGTTTTAATGTCGAATTAAAACGCTGTCAAAAGGCCGGTTATTTAGATGAAATTAGAGAATCGGTTATGGAGAACAAAAGGGTACTGGCTGTATCTGCTATGTACCGCCGTCGAGTACCTGGATCGGTTTTGGGCAGATCGAAAACCGGAAGCATTGTTTTTATTCAACCGGAGACCACGTTGAGATTTTCTCAGGAATGGAACAACCTTAAATATGATGAGCAGGAGGAGATCAATCGAATCCTGAAGTTATTGACAGAAAGCATTCGTCCTTATCGCGAGTTGTTGATCGATTATCAAGAATTGCTTTCCGAAATGGATGTGATTGCTGCAAAAGTAGCGTATGCTAAAACGATGAATGCCATTCTACCCAAGATTTCTAAAAGAAGGGAAATGGATTTGAAAGAAGCTTATCATCCTTTACTTTATCTGACCAATAAAGACAGCAATAAAAAGACTTATCCACAAGACATTCTCTTAGACCACGACAATCGTATTATTGTAATATCAGGTCCCAATGCGGCAGGTAAAAGTATTACGCTAAAAACTGTTGGACTTTTACAGATTATGATTCAAAGTTGATTGTTGGTTCCCGTTCACCGATACAGCAGAATGTGTTTTTTCACTAAGATCCTCAGTGATATCGGTGATCATCAGAGTATCGAAAACCATTTGAGTACTTATAGTTATCGCCTAAAAAACATGCGTTACTTCTTGCGAAAATGCGATAAGAACACGCTTTTTCTGATCGATGAATTTGGAACCGGAACAGATCCGGAATTGGGAGGCGCACTGGCTGAAACTTTTTTGGAAGTATTTTTTGAACGGAAATCTTTTGGGATTATCACCACGCATTACGCGAACTTAAAAAAGATGGCCAATGAAACCGATGGCATACTCAATGCCAATATGCGATTTGATAGCGGAAGCCTCGAACCGGAATTCAAATTACAATTGGGAGAAGCCGGAAGCTCTTTTACTTTTGAAGTAGCTCAAAAAAATGGTATCCCTTATAGTCTGATCAATCGTTCAAAAAAGAAAGTTCAACGCGGAAAAATTCGTTTTGATAAAAGTATCGCTAAATTACAGCAAGAACGCTCCAAACTTGTCAAAACCAAAAAAATACTGGAAGAGGAAAAACTCAAAGCTGCTGCACATAAAGAAAAATTGGAAAATACAAATGCTCGCATTCAAGAAAAACTCGAGAGCTTCCAAGAGTTATATGACAGCAATCAACAAGCCATTCACTTAGGTCGCCGTGTGGATAAGCTGGGCCAGGATTATCTCCACGATAAAAACAAGAAAAAACTTATCTCAGAATTCCTAAAGCTTGTGGCTATTGAAAATTCCAAACGCAAAAAGCAAAGTAAAAAACAAAAAAAGAAGGAAAAGCGCAAACAACAAAAAGTACAACAAGAAGCTGAGCAAAAAATGGCTCATATCCGTAAAAAGAAAGAAAAGGAGAGAAAACAAGCCATACGAACTGCCCGAAAAGAGGAAAAAGAAAGAATTGCTTCTTTAAAAGTCAATGACCACGTACGTTTGGAAGGAAGTAAAGCTGTTGGTATTTTAGATCGCATAGAAAAGGGAAAAGCTTTTATCGATTATGGGATGTTTACTACGGAAGCGGATTTGACTAAGTTGGAATTGGTGAAAAAAGGTTAGGAGTTGTGATTGACGATTGGAGATTGGAGATTGGAGATTG
>DATGSA010000020.1:0-40433 GCA_035303085.1 Flavobacteriaceae bacterium | reverse complement strand
TCGGAAAACCATTCGTTCGTTTTGATTTTATAATCCTTTAACCTTTATGCGGTTATTTTATTTACCCCAAGAGCCGGAATCTTATGTAGAAACACCATTCCGTAATGTTTTGATTATATTTTTTGAAAATTAAAAAACAACAAACTTTGTCGAGAGGTTTGTTTCTGTTTTTATTTGGATAAACAGATATTTGTTTAGAAGTTGTTTTGGTCTTTTGTAATTAAACATACTTACTACACATTTCAAAAATTATTTACAATATTTTTATGAAAACTGAATTCTATTCGTATATTAGCCTCAAGTTTAAATAAAACAAAAAGTCATGAGAAAATTAATAGGATTAAGTCTTTTAGTTGCAGGTTTTATGTTGGCAACTCCTCAGGTAACTGCGCAGAATGCCGAACAACAAATATCTTGGAACAACGCTAAAGCACAAACTGAATTCTTGGCGGAAACAGCAGAATTAACCGACAATCAAAAAGCGATGCTCGAGCGTCATTTGTATAACTATCAAGAAAGAGTTAAGGCTTTGGATCAAAACATTGAGCATTTCCCCTTTCAATCCGAAGCAGAAGTTAGCCAACGTTTGGATGAAGAAGTTGAAGAAGTTTTGGATGGCGGTCAGTATGCTGTATACAAAAATAAGAAAGCTGAATTGCTTGAGAAAAGGGCTTCCAATTAAAAGAATTTTAAATTAATTTTAAAGCATCAACTCAACCGTTGGTGCTTTTTTATTTCAAAAAGATTCTTCTACGTAAAACAAATCAGCAGAAATTCCATCTCCCAAAAACTTTGCATTTTCACTGATTCTGACTTTGTCTTTTTCCCGAATCAAAAAACCATTTTCAAACAATTTATCGGCTTCTTTCTGAAAATAAGCAAGATATTTTTCACCGAATTTCTCTTCAATTTCCGGCAGTGATATTCCCCAAATCGTCCGCAAGCGAGTCATAATATATTCATTATATCGATCTGACGTTTTTAAAGTTTCCGTAGTTTGTGGGATTTTTCCTTCTTCAATAGCTTTGATATAAAGGATATTATGTCTCACATTCCAGTAACGGTGTTTACCATCAAAACCGTGGGCTGAAGGCCCAATTCCTAAATAGGGTTTTCCCATCCAATATGCGGTGTTGTTTTGGGAGAAATAGCCTTTTAATCCAAAATTAGAAAACTCATAATTGATATATCCTGCTTCGGTCATAGTTTTCACCAAAATTTCATAATGTCTTTTGGATACAGCATCGTCAACCGGTTTTTTTTTACCCATTTCAATCATCTTTTCCAAAGCTGTTCCCGATTCGACGGTTAGTGCATAACTGGAGATATGCGGAATATCAAATTGCAAGGCATTTTTCAAATTTTCCTTCCATTTTTCATCGGTCAATCCCGGAACGCCGTATATTAAATCTATGGTGATATTGTCGAAGTACTTCCGTGCAAAATTAACAGCATTTATCGCTTCCTCCGCATTGTGAGAACGATTCATCCACTTCAAATCCTCATCGAAAAAAGATTGAACTCCTATACTTAATCGATTGATTTTTGAATTTGCAAATTGAATTATTTTCTCTTCAGACAAATCATCCGGATTGGCTTCGAGCGTAACTTCGGCCGTAGGAGAAATCGTATAATTATCATAAATCACTTCAAAAATTGCTTCCAATTCTTCTTCGGTAAGTAAGCTTGGCGTTCCTCCACCAAAATAAATAGTTTCTATCGTTTCCGAAGTTTCATTTTTTCTCAATAGCAGCTCTTTACAAAGGGACTGCACCAGTTGTGGTTTTCGTTTCAAAGTTGTTGAAAAATGAAAATCACAATAGTGACAAGCTTGTTTACAGAAAGGAATATGAATGTAAATTCCTGCCATCCTTCAGGTTATCTTTTTTAGGTTAATTTGTTTTTTGTCTCAATCCATCGAGACATATATTTCGTGCTTTGCAAACTGTGGTACATCAATAGTTGTTGATAAAAATCAGTCGATCTCCACTCTTGTTGATTCTTTTTCCGTTGAGATAATTTCTCAAAAAACTCTTCTGCAAAGTTATGAATATCAAACCTGGAATTGATAATTTCTCTACCATTTTCTTGTGCTTGTTTCCACTTTGATAAATCCGTGTATAATTTCAAAGTTGAATTGATGATTTCTTCAGGCGTATCCGTTATTTCTCCACAAAACGGAAGATTTCCTGCTATTCCTTCTGCTCCTACCGGGGTAGTGATACTCGGAGTCCCATTTCTTATTCCATCAAAAATCTTTCCCTTTAAGCCGGCTCCAAATCTAAGTGGCGCTAACAATAATCTGGCATCTTGAAAAACCACATCCAATTCCTCAGTTCTGCCTTTAATGATAAATCGCTGTGCTTTGTTTTCCAATTGTTTTAGTTTTTGCGGAGGATAGGCGCCATAAATCAACAGATTAGCTTGTGGCAATTTCTTTTGGAGAACCGGCCAAATCTTTTGTTTTAAATACAAAACTGCATCGTAGTTCGGAGCATGCAAGTAGTTTCCGATAAAAATAATATTTTTGCGCGTTTCAAAATCCGGAAATTTCTCAAAACTATTCCTTTCCAATGGGCTGAAAAGAAAAGGCAAATACCACAATTTCTGTTTGTCGATTTTGAATTTTCCAATCAAAAACTCTTTTTCTACTTCCGAAATAATCAAACTAACATCACATCGTAAAATAGCGGCAATCTCTCTTTTTGCTATGGTATTGAATAAATCCGGCACTTGAACTTCTCGATTTTCTTTGACAGCTTGATGACGAGCATACCTCAAAAAATGCAGGTCTTCTGTATCTAAAATCCGAAGCGCTTGCGGACAAACCTCAGCCACACGCCACCCGAATTGCTCTTCTATCATAAACCGATCAAAAATAACTACGTCAGGATTAATTGCTTTTAAAATTTCGTCAGTTTTAGGATCGTTGGGAAAAATTGAACTGATTTCAATTTCTAATTTTTCCAAATCATTGGCATGAGAAGTCATTTGAGCCGCTGTGGAAAAATGAATTTCCCAGTTATTGTTTTTAAACAATTCGATGAGTTGCATCATTCTACTCCCTGCAGCGGAAGAGTTTGGTTCAGGAAAATTTAATCCGATAATTAAGACACACTTGGTGAAATTCATCGATGAGTATTAGTTGACAACTTACGTTTTAATAAGAACTACAAAGCTATACAAACTTACGCTTTCGCAAATGAGTTTACAAATAGAGTATTTACATTTATTATCTTACTATTTTATTACGAAAAAGATTCAAATTAGAAATATTTTAAACGTTTCGGAAAACAAATACTTGACACATAGGGAATCTAAAAACGCAGTTTTCCCATTACTTGGCAAATCACCGGAACGCTTACCACAGCTTCTTTTTCATGAATTATAACTGATGATTTTTCCAGTGGCCTTAATATGGGCATAGCGGATATAATTGTTAAAACATTGTTTATTGTCATTCACGACCAGCTTTGAGATAAAGTGAAATTGGAGAAAGAGACTAAATTACGCGCAGGAAATAAAAAAATTACATTTGTCAAATGCAATAACTTGGCGGGTTTCCAGCAGTGCAATAACGGTAATATTAGGCTGGATAACTTTAGGAAATCCACTTGTGGAGCTGAAAATTGGAATTATTGAGTTAGGTGTCAAATTTGTTTTGTATTATTTGCACGAACGTCTGTGGTATAGATCAAATTTTGGAATGAAACAAAAAAACACAACTTAAACTCATGCAAAACTATTCCTCTTTACTTCTTTTATTAAAAGAAACTGCACTGGAAGCAGGAGAAAAAATCCTCGAGATTTATAATTCAAATAATTTTGAAATAGAAACAAAATCAGATGCTACACCGGTAACACGAGCAGATCTTGCAGCACACGAAGTCATATTTGAAAATTTAAAAAACACCGATTTCCCTATTCTTTCGGAAGAAGGAAAAACCATTCCCTATCAAGAACGAAAAAACTGGGAAACGCTTTGGGTTGTTGATCCTATAGATGGCACTAAAGAATTTATCAAGAAAAATGATGAATTCACGGTAAACATAGCTTTAATTCATCAAAATCAACCTGTATTAGGGGTGGTTTATGCACCTGCGCTGGAGAAATTATATTTTGGCGGAGTACCCCTCGGAGCTTATTTACAAAAACAAAATCAGTCCCCGCAGAGATTAGAAATAATTGAACGAGTTGCAGCACCGATTAGGATCGCTACTTCTCGATCGCATTTAAACAAAAAAACAAAAGAGTTTATCGAATCTTTTGAAGAAGAAACAAGGACGATTGCTGTTGGAAGTTCACTGAAATTTATGTTATTAGCAGAAAACAAAATTGATTTATATCCAAGGTTTGGCCCCTGCATGGAATGGGACACCGCGGCAGCACATGCTGTTTTGAAAGGATTGAACGTTGAAATAATCAGTATGGAAGATCAAAGGCCTTTGCGTTATAATAAGGAAGATTTGTATAATCCACATTTTATTGTTGAAAAAACTGAAATTAATTCATCTGACGCATAGGGTTATAAGTTGGGCTGAATTATTAATATTTCACCGACAGTTTGATTTTTTAGAGGTGGCGTCTTGGTTTAATCAACTAATAACTTATTTTTGTGTTTTATTTTCATCTACTTAAGGATAGGACTATATACTTTAGAATCATAATTAATGGGTACACAAAACACAACTGATGAGGTTTCTGTCGGTGAATTAGGAGGAGTGTTTCGAAAATTATATCACTTTTTTCTTATTCGCTTTTATAGGATTTTCAGGTTTTTCTTAAAATCATGGTTTGTTCTTTTGGGGTTAATCATCATTGGCGGAATCATCGGATATTTCCAAATGAAGGATAAAAGCTATCCAAAAAAAGCTGAGCTTTTGGTTCAAATCAATTACGGTGGAGCTAATTATATTTATAATGCAGTTGATTTATTATCCAAGAAAATACAGGAAAAAGACACCTTGTTTTTAAAAGAACATAATCTTTTTCATAAAGATAGGTTTGATTTAAGAAGTTTAGAAATTGAACCGATAATCAACCTCAATGAAATTCTTTACAAAAATCCCAATTACAATCGAAATTATGAAATTCTTTTAAATGAAACTGAAACCAAGGACAAATTATTGGCTTCCGAATTATTTCGCAATCAATACAGAATTCATAAACTAACCTTGAACACCTCAAGATATGGCGACGATACCACGATTAAAAGTACAATCGATTTTTTAAATCAACATCCGGCTTTTCAAGATACCAAAGCGATTTATATTCAAAACTTAAATAATCAGATTAAAGAAACAAAATTCAGTATTAGTCGAATTGATTCAATTTTCAATAAACTTGGCTCTTCCGTTTCTTCAAAATCCGGTAACGGACAAGTTTATGTGAACACCCAAGATTATACCATTACTGACCTTCCGCAATTGCTTCAAGAGAAATCCAGATTAATAGATTATTTACAACAATTAGAAGTAGACCAAGTCAGCTATGAAAATCCTGTGGTTTTAAAAAGCCAGGAAGCTTTAGTTCCGGAAAAAGGAATGTTTACCAATCGAATTATTTGGATTCCTATTTTGTTGATTTTCTTTTTTACCGGCTTATCACTATTATGGTATTTATTGAGGAAGGGAAAGAGATTATCTGAACGAAGATAATCCCTCATAAGATTAGATTTTTTTGGAGAAGTCGAAAGGTTTAAATTCAAAATAAATAAGATTATCTTTCGTTGTTGAACCACAAAGGAATTGCTAAAAATAGACCTTAGACAAACAGATAATTCGATTGTCAAGCAAAAATAAGGACAACTTTTAATCCTTTCAAAATAAAAAACGTATGGCGGGTATTTATGGAGTTTTACTTAAACAATCCACACAAAAAGAGATTTATAAGACTTTCTATAATGCGGATTTTCCCAATACCCTACAAGAAGAAATTTCCTATAAAAATTTCGTCTTTGGTCGGTCTGTTCTCAATAAGTTTAAAACCGATCGATTTCTGTTCGAAAATGATCAGTATATTGTTTGCTTTGAGGGAATCAATTACTCTTTTCTTCAGCACCCCGAGGAAATAATAGATGCGTTTGAAAAAAGAGGCACTGATTTTGTAGCCGATTTAAAGGGTTCTTTTAGCGGATTTATCTTCTCAAAAGAAGGTGAAGAGCTTCTTATTTTCAATGACATTCTTTCAACACGAGTAATTTATTACTATTACGACCCCGAACATGGATTTGCCTTTTCTTCAGAAATGCATGTGCTATCAAAACTCTTGCGAGCTTCCGGAATTTCCTTAAACTACGATTTTAATGGGATTTACGCAGTGGCAATATATGGACAGTGTTTTTATAATTTTACTACGGTCAATGAAATCAAAAAACTAAACTATGGTTCAAGCCTGAAATTTAGTAACCTCAACAATAAATTAAAAGAGCACACCTATTTCGACTTTATCCAAAGACCTGAAGAACGACCTCTCGACGATTTTCTTGAAGACATCGATCACCTCATGCTCGCTGCTGTGAAAACAGAATGGCAAAAGGATTTAAAAAACAATTATCAACACTTCGCATTAATCAGCGGGGGGATGGATTCTCGGGTAAATACATTATTAGCCAAAGAATTAGGATTCGATAACATCAACACCTATACTTATGGGGATCCAACTTCAAGCGACGTCAAAATCGCACAACAAATTGCTAAGGATAACTTCAAAACCCACACTCAATTTAATCTTTTTAACGGAAAGTTTTTCTGTGAACAAGTGTTGGAGAATTATATAAAAGCAACTGATGGTCTCACTTATTTTTCTGCCAATGCGATGATTTATACTGCATTTAAAGCAATAAACTTTACGGATTACGGATTAATTCACTCCGGTCAATTGGGAGATTCTGCGACCGGATCTTTTATCAAACCTAACTTTGATTACGCCAAAAACTTGGATAAAATTGGTGTTACGGGATTTGTTTCAGATAAAAACCTGCTTGAAAAGCTTCCTTTTTTAGAAAATATTGTTCAGGATTATCAAAACTCAGACAACGAGATATTTGCATTTGAGCAACGACAAGTAAATGGAACTTTAATGGGCGATAAAGTGTTTAATAATTTTATTGATATCGCTTCTCCTTTTTATGATCGTGAATTTTTAGAGTTAATTCTTAAAATACCGACAAGATTTAAAAACAATCAACAAATTTATTTTGATTGGTTAAATGCTAAACATCCTCATATCACTAATTATAAGTGGGATAAAATTGCCTTAAAACCCAATAACCGTTTCAATATTAAATATGGTGGATTGTTTAAAAAATATTTCAATGGTGGAAAAAAATACTTGGGTTTTCCCTATGATAGCATGAGTCCGATTAATATTTGGTTGAAAAAAGACCCTTCTATTATAAAAGAATTCGATAAGTTATTTGATGAAAATATCGATTTGATTCAAGATAAGGAAATCCAAAAAGATTTTATGCAGATTTACAAGGATGATATTTTTGAATTCAGAAATAAATTCTCTGTTCTCAGCGCACTGTTGGGAATAAAAATGCACTTTTACGATTCTTAAAGCCCATTCATCTTTTTTTGAGAAGTACTTAATTAAATTGCCATGAAAATTTTTCTAATTTCGAATATGTACCCCTCTGAGGATGATCCTGACTATGGGATATTTGTTCGTAATATTGAGAAAGCTTTAGAGAAAAATGGAGCGACAATTACTGAAAAAGCAGTCATTTCGGGAAGACCCAAATCCTCTACTGATAAACTTTACAAGTACAAAAAGTTTTATACCGATATATTTTCTGCCTATCGGAAAGGAGATTTTGATTTGGTTTATTTACATTTTATTTCCCACTCCTCCCCCGGCCTACTGATGACAAAAACCATGTTTGGAAAAAAGAAAAAAATCGTGATAAACGTACATGGTTCCGACATATTAGTTCATAACAAAGGGGTTTTAAAAACTTGTAATGAAAAACTTCTAAAACAAACCGATTTATTAATAGTACCTTCCGATTTTTTAAAAGGAATCATTGGAGAGGTGTTTCCTGATTTTCCGGAGAACGATATATATATATCTCCTTCGGGCGGAATTGATTCGGATATTTTTTATTTGCAAAAGAAAATTAAGTCTGAAAAAACTTTTCATATAGGATTTGTTTCTCGAATCGAAACTGAGAAAGGTTGGCGTACTTTTTTGCAAGCGTTGAAACTTTTAGCATCAAATAATTTTAAATTCAAAGCCTCTATTACGGGAACAGGCAGTGAGGTGAGAGATTTAAAAAGGACAATAATAGAATATAACCTCAAAGAACAAGTAAATTATTTCGGCGTTTTATCACAGAAGGAATTGAGCATTTTTTATAATAAATTAGATTTGTTTATCTTCCCGACAGAAGCGGAGGAAAGTCTGGGCTTGGTTGGACTTGAAGCTATGGCTTGTGGCACGCCGGTAATTGGCAGTAAAATAGCAGGACTCGAAACTTTTATCAAAGACAAAGAAAACGGATTGTTTTTCACTTCGGGAGATGAAAAGGAATTAGCTGAAAAAATAAGATATTATTTCAACTTGTCAAACAATGAAAAGTCAGTAATGCAGCAACAAGCTTTAAGAACAGCTCACGCATATGATGAAAAACAAGTTGCGAAAAAGCTTTTTCAAAAACTTAAACAGCTTCTGAATAAATCTTAATTCATGGAGAAAATCTTTCTTATATTAATCTTTTTAGGATGTGTATTACTGCCTTTTTCTCCTGCCATTGCCACTATTGTGTTTATGGTTTTTGCCGGCGGAGTCGTAATTGAAAATGGAATTAAAAAAAACTTCCCCGATAAAAAAGAGTGGCGAAAACTCTTAATTCTTCCCTCGTTTTTCTTTTTATGGGCTTTGATTGGAACTTTGCTTTCCTCTTATCCATCAGAAGGCTTCCATATTGTCAGAAAATTTATTCCTTTTATGGTTTTTTCCTTGGCTTACATTTTTGCAAAAGATTCGCTAAAAAGAAAAGCTCCCTCTTATGTTTCTTCGGGAATAATCATCGGAATTACCGGAAGCCTTCTCTATCTATTGGTAACGTTGGGCATAAACTTCAGTTACGGAAATGAAAATTCAATTCTAAATATTTTCTCCCATCGTTTTACCTATTTCAATTTTGTAAATCCTTTAAAATCCCATCCAACTTATTTTAGTGTTTGGATTTTACTGGCCAATTATTTTGTGTTTAATTCGAAGAAAATAAATAATTATTTAAAGGCTATTTTATTTGGACTTTTCTTTATCGGAATGGTTTTTACCCTGAGCCGCGTTGGGTTACTTCTATATGGTTTGCAAATCTTGGGAGCATTCTTTTATTTGTCTGCTAAATGGAAAAAGATCTATATTGGCGGACTGATCGTGTTTTTAGTTCTTGGGATTTATTTGTACAAATACCAGTTAGCCAATTTTTACTTACTGCAAAGGTTTTCAATTGAATTAGCCTGGGATACAGATGTTGAAAATACAGAAGCAGAAATCAATAACCGAATTGCCGATGATTCGCGAATCGCACGGTGGACAGCTATTTGGCAAACCATTGAAGAGAAACCAATCTTCGGCTACGGAACCGGCAGTGAAAAAGGGATGTTGGAAAAAACTTATTCTGAAAACGGCCTAACCGTTTCTTTAGAAAGAATGTATAACACCCATAATCAGTTTCTCTTCTATATGTTGGAAAACGGTATTTTAGGTTTAATTCTATTTTTAGCTTATTTTATCGCGAATATTATAGCCGCAATTAAACGTAAAGATATGTTGATTATATCGTTTATTATCGGGATCTTAATCATCTTTATGTTTGAAAATTATATGTATAGGTCTATGGGGTATTTAACCATGGCTTTATTCTTAAGCTTTATGAGAATTTCAAAAAAATGAAAAGAGTTTTATTTATATCCAGCAGTGGAGGACATTTGGAACAGTTGCTCTGTTTAAAAGAAACCATGGAAAAATTTGACTCTTTTATTGTAACCGAAAAGAATA
This sequence comes from Flavobacteriaceae bacterium, assembly GCA_035303085.1. Taxonomy (GTDB): domain Bacteria; phylum Bacteroidota; class Bacteroidia; order Flavobacteriales; family Flavobacteriaceae; genus JAJYSO01. The sequence goes on along the minus strand of DATGSA010000020.1, from coordinate 30,419 downwards.
AAACCACTGAAAATTTAAAGAAAAAATATAAAAACATTGCTTATTTACCTTTTTTCTCAAGACAAAATAAACGGACTTTCCCTTTTGTCTTTATCGGCGTATTTTTCAAATCGATTTATTTATTTTTCAAAACAAACCCACAAGTGATTGTAAGTACAGGAGCAGGAGGGGTAATTCCTATGCTTTTGATTGGAAAATTATTTGGCCGAAAGTTGATTTTTATCGAGACTTTTTCTCGTACCGACTCTAAAACGCTAACCGGCAAGATCTGTTATCTTTTTGCGGATTCCTTTATTGTGCAATGGGAAGGATTGTTAAGTTTGTATCCAAAGGCAAAATATTTCGGATCAATATATTAAACATGGTTTTTATCACACTAGGCACGCAAAACTTTAATTTTTCGAGGCTCCTAAAAGCCGTTGAATCAGCAATAAACAATGGCGTGCTTAAAGAACCTGTCGTAGCCCAAATAGGAAATAATGCGTTTAGCAGTAATGTTATGCAATGTTTTTCTTTTTTGGATAAAGAAAGCTTCAACAAATACATAGAGGAGGCTGAGTTTGTTATAAGCCATGCCGGTACGGGATCCATAATTACTGCGCTTAAAAAAGAAAAAAAAGTTGTCGTCGCTCCGCGATTAAAAAAATATAAAGAACACATTGATGATCACCAGCTGGAAATCTTAGAAACATTTGCCAAACTAAATTTGATTATTCCCCTAAAAGAGAATCTCAGTGATTTAGAGGAGAAAATAATTCATATCAATCAATATAATCTCGATAAATATGTTTCGAATACATCAAATTTCAATAAACAACTGATAAATCTGATTAATACGATATAGCATGCTGGCAAACAATAACACTTTATCGTATTCAAGTTTTAATTTTGACTGGTTTATCGTGGCTACCATGTTTATGCTGTTGCCGGTTGATATGATTAACGGAATTCTCTTAAAGGAGGGAATAGAATTTCCGATTTCTATCGGACAGTTTTATAAGCTTTTCGTCATATTTTTAATTTTCATTCGTTTATGTGTAAGACCCAAACTGGATTTTTTGTTACTGTTAGGAACGCTTATTCTTTTCACGATTCCATCAATATTTCAATTTTTCAGCAATGATGATTATTCTTTACGCATCATTTTCGATGATTTTATTAAAACATCTAAATATATCAGTGTATTTCTGGTTTTAATTTATTTTCAACGCATTTTTACATTCCCTCGAAAGAAAACAAGAAGCTTGGTAAAAAGTTGGTTGGTTTTTTCTTACTTGGTTTTTGCTATTAATATACTTTTGAAATATCTCGGATTGGGTTTCCCAATGTATGACTATGACAATACGGGAACAACAGGATTTTTCTATGCAGGCAATGAGATTTCCGCTTTATTTTTAGTGCTTTATGGAATTATAGCTTATCATCTATATGAAATCAAAAAAGCCAAAACTTGGTTTTTCATGTTTTTTCTATTCAATTTATTTTTAGGAATTACCATTACTTCCAAAACCGCTATGTTAGGAATCATTTTGGTTACCTTACTTATATTAGCCAATCCTGAAAACTTGAAAAGAATCTCTTTGCGAAAAATAATGATTTGGATAACTTCCATTGTTTTACTAATTCCACTGACAGTTTACATTGCTTATGAGCTCCTCAAAGATTCTCTTATCATGCATAGAATAGATTACTTCTATAATAAATGGGATTTGACAACCTTTATTTTTTCCGAACGTAATCTCAGAGTAAAAGAAATGATTCCCATATATAAAAAAGATTGGACAATATGGGAAAAAATAATAGGTGGAGGACAATATTTTTATGAAAACCAACTGGGCAATATTATCGAAATCGATTTTTTAGATATATTTTTTGCTTATGGAATTATAGGAGCCCTTATTTTTACGGTGGTTATTATCGGACTCTTTTTGAAAGGTTTTCTCCAAATTAAAAATCGATTCCCTTATGCTCGCTTAGCCTTACTAATGCTTTTTGTCTTGGTATTGGAATCCTCCATAGCCGGACACGTTTTTAATTCAGGGATTGCAGGTATCTATATCGGAGCCTGTTTTGGTTTGATGTTCTTTAAACCTGCTCCTGAATAAACAGTCAAAGAATTCGATTAATAGACAGAATCACCAATTATATTTCAATTTGGAACTACTTAAAGATTTTAAACTGCAAAAACTTCAGTTTAAAAGCAGGAAATCACTAAAGAGATTCTAAATTTGACGAAATGTTATTGCACCTAAATATAAAAACGTCTTGTGGAATAAAACCCTAATAAAAAATTTTTCTGCTCTTACCTTAGTTCAAATAGCCAATTATGCTATTCCGCTACTCTTAATACCTTACATCAGTAGAATTATTGGGATTTCCAACTATGGTAAATTAGAATATGCTCGAACTTTTGTTTTCTATTTCACCGTGCTGATTAATTACGGATTTGATTATACGGCTACTCGAGAAATTTCTATAAACAGAACCGATAAAGATAAATTAGAGAAGATCATTTCCGAAGTTTATAGTACAAAGGTTATTTTATTTACAATTTCTTCAATACTATTCTTTTTATTTATTTATTTTGATAGTTCATTAAATGAGTTGAGCAATATATTATGGTTGACTTATGCGATCAACATTGGTTTTGTTCTTTTCCCTTTATGGATATTTCAAGGCTTAGAAAAAATCTCTTCCATTGCAATCATTAACTTTATAATTAAGTTTGCGGTACTCTCGCTCACTTTTTTACTACTGAAACATAAAGATGATTATTGGATTTACAATTTCCTACAATCGATTTCTCAAATATCTATAGGAATCGTTTCTCTTCTCATAGTAAGATATTATTATAAAATGTCTTTCGGAAATGTAAAGTTCAGCGGAATTCTAAGCCGATTTAAATCCGGATTCAGTGTCTTCGCTTCAATGATTTTGGTAAATATTTTTGCTTCTTATTCCTTTATTATATTAAAAGGCGTGAGTTCTGAAACAGATATTGGAATCTACGCAACCGCCTTTAAATTAGCTATTACTATCCAAACTATAATCATCCTTCCTTTTAGTCAAGCTTTTTTCCCGCATATGGCACTCAAGGCAGAAAACAACATATTGGATTTTAAAAACTATATTAAAAAAATAAGCCGCTTATTGTCTGTGGTCATGCTTATCATTTGTCTTCTCTCTATCTTGTTTGCCGAACCTATTATTTCTCTAATTTTTGGCGATGATTATTTAATTGCCGTTCCAACTTTCAGAATTTTGGCGTTTTTACCTATTTTTTCCGCCCTTACTAATTTATACAGCTATCAAGGTTTGCTAAATTTAAAAAAAGACAAATTATTCCTTTATATACATATATTTGCAACATTGATAGTCGTACTTTTAAGTCATATTTTAGTCCCGAAATACGGACTTATCGGTGCGAGTTATCTCAGAATATTTTCAGAAATACTTCTTATGATTACTTCATTTGTGTTTTACAAAATTCACATTAAAAAAGCGTCTTATGCAAGTTGATATTTCTATTATTATTCCGATTTATAACGCAGAAGACTTTCTTGAGAGATGTATTGAGAGTGTGATTCATCAAGCAAATTGTATTACAGAAATCATTTTGATCGACGACTGCTCTACAGATAGCAGCTATAAAATCGCACAGGATTATGCGAAAAAACACAATAACATCCAATTGGTTCGACAGCCAACCAATCAGAAAGTGAGTGCAGCACGTAATCGTGGTATAAAATTAGCGACCGGTAAATATATATTGTTTGTAGATAGTGATGATTACTTAAAAGAGAATTCCATTTCCAAGTTATATCAAGAAGCAGAAAAGGAAAATACAGATATCCTGTTTTCGACTTTTTGGAAAGATAAAACTGATACTATTTCCAAAATCAAATTTGACTTCCCCACCCGAACTTTAAGTGGATTAGCATACATGGATTCCGTAAAGTATTTAGAAATATTTATTTGGAATAAGCTTTGGAAAAGATCATTTCTGATGGATCACGATTTAAAATTTCCTGAACAAGGCTTTGAGGATGTGTTATTTGTAGCTAATGCGATAAACAAAGCGCAAAGAGTAAAAGGAATTAACTATCCTTTTTATTATTACAGAATACGAGAAGGATCTACCATGAGGAAAACCGTAAAAATAAGCGCTTTGTATTCCCACGATAAAATGGTTTCAAAATTAGAAAAATTATATATAAATAATAAATCTAATATATCAGCAAATCAATATTTAAAACTATTTTTATACTCTTTTGTCTCTTTTGATAATCTCTTAAGTCGTTTTAAACCAAATACTTCCAAAGATAAGTTTTTGAAAAAGGAAATGAGCAATAAACTCAAAGCTAAACATGCTCAGTATCGCAAACAAATATTGAAGTGTTCTAAATTAGGGATTATCCAAAAATTAGCTCTCTTCATTTCTCCAAGATTATTACGGATTCTTTTTGAATTTAAACTTAAACATCAATAATTTCAAATCGCTAATTTAAACTGAATGTTTTTTGTAGCACGTTAAAAATCTTCATATCGATCTTCATTTGGGTAAGATGGGTATTGTTTGAAAATTAATAGATAGATAGGAATCGACGCATTATAAAAGAAATTTCCGGCCAAAAACATAATAATTATGAGCGAGATAAAGAAAAACCATTCTTCTTGCTTTGGTAATTTTAATGGTTTAAAACTGTGATAGTACAAAAGAAGATAAATGACTGAACCAATGATTCCCCAGAAATAGAATAAATCAAAAAACTCCAATTGCGGTCGAGTTTCAAAATCGGAAGCTCCACCAAATAAATAATTCGTAAAAGACCAGTTTTGTTCAATAAACGGCAAAGTTCTTTCGATGAATAATTGATCTCTATACGATAAAATTGCGGAGATTATACCTTGGGAACTTCGTATTTCTGAAAAAACCGGATTATAATATAAAAGATAAATTCCCAACAAAACGGCTAAAACAGAAACTAAAAATAAAAATATAAATTTTAGTTTTTTGGAACGTACATATCTGATAATATAAAACGCACCAAAAAGCGCCAAAAACAAGTAAATAGATTTAGTTCCCACCAAAATTGCAGCTAAAACACAACCTAAAAATTTCCAGTTTTGGATTGTTTTATATCGAATAAAGAAGTAGAAGATAGCTATACAATAAAAATAGGTAGCTGTGGCCGAAGTTATCATCAATCCACTGTATCCAAATCGTTTCCCGGAATAGGTTTTAAAATAAATTATATCAAAAATAAATCCCAGAATAATAAGGAGACTGTTGAACAGTACAAGAAATTCATAAACATTAAATAAACTTTTACTCGACCTTAATCTCACTTCGTTGAAGAAAGAGAATAAGAGAATAGGAAATAAAAATTTTGATAGGTAAATAAGATTTTCTTCGCTCAATCCTTCCGCTAACTGCCATTGTCCTATGATGAAAATCAAACACAAAGCAAGGAGAGATAGCAAGACTTTATAATTTCTAAAAAGCAGCCCCACGCCTAAGCTGATGAAAACTACAGCTTTTAATATTTTCTGCAAATCATTCTTTTCCCAACTGCTAAACCAAGATAATTTATTATAAGCTTCGGTTCCAAAAAACAACAGTAAAACCAGAATCAATAAATGCTCTATACTTATATTTTTAAATTGTTTTTTAGAAATTATTTTCATTGTTAAAAAGCTACCTCTACTATTTAAAAGATAAGTTGAGTCTTTGAGGATATTTTAAAAGGGATCATCAATAAGTTATACTTCTCCAATTATGAAAAGAAAATTCATATATTTAGATAATTGTCAAATATACAATAATGTGTACAATTGATTCATTGATAATCTTCCATAATGGAAAATGAAAAATGAAAGAAGTCTCACAAGAGACAAAAATATAGTAAATTTGCAATCTGAAAATATCGTGCGATAAAAGCTTGATAAAATTCTGAGTATTTAAAGTCCGGCCATCTGATTAAATAGCCGAAAACCAATTCCAAAATTTGAGCCCTCATAATTTATAAAATGACGTACAGGAAAAACAGATATTCGATTTTTATCAGACCCATATCATATTTTTTGGATCTTGTTATCATCGGTGTTTTTGCGCTTCAATTTAACTTTGATACCAAAACCTTTATTTATTATATCGGGTTTGTGGCGCTGGGATGGCTATTTCTGTCTTTGTTATCCGAATTTTACGAAATTTATCGATTTACAAAAATGACACGCATTGTATCGCTTAGTTTTATACAAGTCTTGCTTTTTGCGCTGCTGGTCTTTTCATTTTTTGGGATATTTCAAACTGATTCTTATACGTTCCAATCGATATTGGGTTATATTGGAAAGGTTTTTTTAGCTATTTTATTGGCTAAACTTGCCATGCATTTTCTCCTGCGTCATTATAGAAAGTACCTCGGGGGAAACTATCGAACGACCATCATCATCGGGAATAATAATAAAACCAGACAACTACATGGGTTTTTTACCAAAAATCCAATATATGGATATCAGTATAAAAAATCATTTGATTTTAAATCAGCTGATTCTGAACAAGAACAAGCAGCAATTTTAGAAAGGTGTTTTGATTACATTATCGAAGAAGAAATCGATGAAATTTATTGCTCCTTAGCCGAATTAAATCCCGAACAAATAAAAGCTTTGGTAGATTTTGCCGACAACAATTTAAAAGTATTAAAATTTATTCCGGATAATAATGAATTGTATACCAAGCATCTGAAATTGGATTATTATGGATATCTTCCGGTGCTTTCTTTCCGAAGTATTCCTATTGACGAACCGATAAATAAATTTACCAAACGGTTTTTTGATATTCTTTTATCGATTTTTATCATCGTATTTGTTCTTTCTTGGCTTACTCCTATCTTAGCAGTTATCATAAAACTCAGTTCCCCCGGACCTGTTTTTTTCAGACAGCTAAGAAACGGTTTGGACTATGAAGAATTCTACTGTTATAAATTCAGATCGATGAAACTGAATCCGGAAGCAGACATTCACCAAGTCAGTAAAAATGATGTTCGTGTTACCGGAATCGGACGTTTTTTGCGAAAAACCAGTATAGACGAATTGCCACAATTTTTTAACGTTTTAATGGGTAATATGTCAACGGTTGGTCCACGACCACATATGGTGAGTCATACGCATATGTATGCGGATAGAGTAGATAAATTTATGGTAAGGCATTTTGTAAAACCCGGTATAACTGGTTTAGCACAAGTGAGCGGATACAGAGGAGAAGTAGAAACAGAAACCGATATTATCAATCGTGTTAAATATGACATTTTTTATATAGAAAATTGGTCGCTGTTTCTTGATATAAAAATTATTTTACAAACAATTATCAGAGCGATTAAAGGGGATAAAAAAGCATATTGATCTAATTTCAAATAGGATAAAACCCATTACGTGTAATCAACTCAACTTTTTAAGCTTATTCTAATCCTTGGTTTGTTTCGTAATATTTCTTCTCTGACAAGTTTTATCAATTATTTCATCCAAAAAAATGGGAGGACAGTTTCCAAACCATTATTTTTGGAGCAAATCATTTAAATACAACTATTCGTGAATATTCTAATTATTGGTAGTGGCGGTCGTGAACATGCATTGGCTCGTCAAATCGGAAAAAGCCCTTTGTGTGATAAGATTTTTGTTTCTCCCGGGAATGCAGGAACTGCACAAATCGCTGAAAATATTGCTCTTGATACAGATGATTTTGAAGCGTTAAAATCTACTGTTTTAAAAAACAATATACAAATGTTGGTCATCGGTCCGGAAAAACCTTTGGTAAACGGATTGGTTGATTTTTTTAAAAATGACAAAGATTTAAAGAATATTCAAGTGATTGGTCCATCTAAGAGTGGTGCAACCTTGGAAGGCAGTAAACAGCGCGCAAAAGAATTTATGGCCTCTTATGATATTCCCACTGCTGCCTATGAAGCGTTTACGAGAGAAAGTTTGGAAGCCGGAAAGAAATTCTTAGAAGAATTAAATCCGCCTTATGTTTTAAAGGCCGATGGATTAGCCGGTGGTAAAGGCGTGTTAATCTTGGAAAACTTAAGTGATGCTAAGGCTGAATTGGAGAACATGTTGACCGATCAAAAGTTTGGCAAAGCAAGTGAAACGGTCATAATTGAAGAGTTTCTAGACGGGATCGAACTCAGTGTTTTCGCCATTACCGATGGACAGAATTATAAAATCCTACCTACAGCAAAGGATTATAAACGCATTGGCGAAGGTGATACAGGATTAAATACCGGTGGAATGGGCGCCGTTTCTCCTGTACCTTTTGCAGATCAAGCGTTTATGCAGAAAATTGAAGAACGGGTCGTCAAACCAACTATTAAAGGTTTACAAGAAGAAAAAATTGATTATAAAGGGTTTGTGTTTTTCGGTTTAATCAACGTTGATGAAGATCCTTATGTGATAGAATACAATGTCAGAATGGGGGATCCGGAAGCAGAAGTTGTTTTACCGAGAATTAAATCGGATTTGCTTGAGGTTTTTCAAAAAACCGCTGCTCAAAAGTTAGATGAAATCGATCTTAAAACTGATTCACGAGCAGCAGCAACGGTCATGTTAGTCTCCGGAGGCTATCCGGAACATTATGAGAAAGGCAAAGAAATCACCGGTTTAGATCAAGTCACTGAAGCCATTATTTTTCATGGTGGAACAAAAACAGAAGATCAGAAAATAAAAACCAATGGCGGAAGAGTGTTGGCTATCACTGCTTTTGGCGATACCATAAAAAAGGCCTTATCTGTAGCTTACAGACAGGCCGATAAGATTCATTTCGACAAGAAGTATTATCGAAAAGACTTAGGTAATGATTTGGAACACATCGACTAACGGTGTGTTTCCTTTACATGCTCACTATCGTAGTCGTGAAAAACCTTTAGTTTGTACAACCAGTATCCGAAAAGTATGAGAAAAATCAGCAAAAAACCTAAGTTTATAAAATTAGATCCCCACCAAGTTTCATCTTCCAAAGCCCGTAAATACTCAAAGGGTATAAACAAGAAATCGGTAAAGATGTGTTCAATCCATTGGAAAAAATCATATAAAGGACGGCTCGCAATCATTTTTAAATAAGTTTTGTACACTGCGAAAATACTAATTATTATCAATGCTGACAAGTTTTTTTAAAAAATCAAATCCTATAAATTACTTGGTGCCTCTACTTGTCATCAGTTTATTTTTTATAGTTTATAATTTCTCCAGCGCTTTTGAAACTTTTACTTGGAGCTTTTTAATAAAAAAAATAGCCGCTTTGGCTGTTTTATTAACTTCCGCTTTTATTTTAAACTTTATTCTGATAAAAGATAAATCGAAAGGAAGAAATACATATCCTCTATTTTTATTCAGTTTTTTTATTATATCCCACTGGGTTATTACCATAAATAGTACGGTGATTTTCGCCGGGTTTTTTATCGTTCTGGCACTTCATCGAATCATTGGCATGAAAACCGGTCAATTAATGACAAAAAAAATATTTGATTCCTGTTTTTTTATTGGTTTAGCAGGTTTAATTTTCCCTCCTGCTTTGTTCTTTATCATTATCCCATTTTGGGGGGTTCTGTATTTCGCTCCAGAGAATTATAAAAATTGGTTGATTCCTTTCCCGGCTATGCTAAGTGTATTCATTTTAAAAACGGCAATAGATTTATATTTAGAAGATAATTTTTTTAATCCGTTTGACTTATTCACCTTTCAACAGATCAATTATGAAGAGTTTTTAAATTATCAGTTTCTTGTTCCGGTTTTACTTATTTTATTATTCACTCTATGGGCTTCAATCAACATACTTACCGCAAAAATAAAAGTAAATCAGGTTCAAAAAAAAGCAGATTTTCTTTTGATAATTTCGTTTTTCGTCTCTTTGGCAGCGATCACATTTTCCGGAGCTTACACAACACATAACGGCGCTGCCTTACTGTTTCCTTATATCACTTGTGCTTTGATTGGCGGAAGATATTTTGAAATACCACAAAGAAAATCATCGAAAATAATAGAAATTTTATTATTAACTTTGAGTATTGTTTGTTTCTCTTTTGCAATTTTATCGATATGGAATTAGATTTGAATTATATAGAAAATCAACTGCAAAAACGCTGGCAATTTCCTTATCGTTGGGGACAAAAACAAAACGATCTTTGGGACAATTATACCAATTTTATCTATAAAACTCCGGATTGGGAAGAAGTAACAAAACTGATGAAGCTCACCGCAGAAGTTCACGACTTAGATAAAAACAAACTTTTTCAATTTGCTGCCAACCGCTGGTATAATTTCTGGAGCGCAATGGCTGTCGAACAGATATTTACTGATATTGACGGAGTTATCCCCGCTATCAATCGCAGAAATCGGTTGGTAGATTTTTCTATTTTCGGAATTGACTTTGACCATAAAACCTCGGTTTTCCCAAAGTCCTACAAACAAACCTTAGCCTATGCACAAAATCACAAACGAGAATTAATTGCATGGCTTTATAAAAATCAAAGTCAACAAAAAAGAAAGCATCTCAAAAATCGCTTATTCATTATTGTTTATGATGACCAAGGAGAACATTGGAAAATGAAAGCTCGACTATTCAAACTTCAATACTTAATCCAAGATTATGTTCGGTATTTCAATCCAGACAATTTGGAGCGTTTTGAGTTTGAAGAAGGAAAGCTTAGTTTAGCCGATATAATTTGGGCTTTAAAATAAAATCACTTAACAAAATTTATAAATTTGAATTATATAGGTTCCAAAAACAAACTCTCTTCTTGGATTCAGTCTGTGATAAAAACAGAGGTTGACCAACCGATGAAAGACCTCATCTTTTGCGATTTATTTGCGGGAACAGGGATTATAGGAAGAAATTTCAAATCGAAAGTCAAAAAAGTGATTGCCAATGATGTTGAGTATTACAGCTATGTTTTATTAAGCAATTACATCGGTAATCATCAAGATCTTGCTGATAAAAAATCCTATATCAATAAGCTAAACGCGCTTCCAAAAATCGATGGATTTATCGCCAAAGAATATGGAGAAAATGGTGCATCAGAACGGTTATTTTTTTCTGAACACAATGCACAAAAAATAGATGCGATTCGACAACAAATTGATATTTGGAGAAGTTCGGGAGAAATCAATGAAAATCTTTTTTATTTCCTGTTGACTTCTTTGCTGGAAAGTGCTGATAAAGTTGCTAACACGGCTTCTGTTTATGGTGCTTTTTTAAAAAAGATAAAAGCTTCGGCAGCCAAAGAAATTCAAATCGAACCTGCAAAATTTATAAAAACAAAAAATCCGCATCAAGTTTATCAAGAAGATGCCAATAGTTTAATTAAAAAAATTGAAGGTGATATTCTTTATTTGGACCCCCCATATAATGCTCGTCAATATGGCGCTAACTATCATTTACTAAACACTATTGCACTTTATGAAGAATTCAAACCAAGAGGAAAAACAGGATTACCGGATTACTATAAATCGCTTTATTGCAGAAAAAATCACGTAGGCGAAGAATTTGAAGAGCTGATTAAAAACGCAAATTTCTCTTATATCTTCTTGAGCTATAACAATGAAGGGTTAATGCCTCCGGAGACCATAAAAACCATAATGGCAAAATATGGTAATTATCACTTAGAAACTCAAACCTATCAGCGATTTAAAGCAGATAAAACTGAAAATAGAAATCATAAAGCTTCGCAAACCACAGAGTATTTACATTGTTTAAAAAAGTAAAAACTTGGAGGAGGAATATTTTAATTTTATTCCAGAAACCTCTTCTCAGCTATAATTTCCTCTGCTCGCTCGACTCCTTTTTCAAGTGTAGGTTGGATATTTTCCCTTCCAATTGATTTAAATATACCTGCCCTGAACAACTCTTTTTTAACCTGATAACTTTGAAGTTCAGCAATTATAACTTTGGTATTACCATGATCTAAGTCTTTTAGCAGTTCTTTAAAACTACTCAATCCCGATGCATCAATAATTGGAACATTCCGCATCAATACAATCAAGACCTTCGGTTTTTCCATATAACGAATAGCTTCACGAATTCTAAATGAAGCTCCGAAAAACATCGGACCAGATATTTCAAACAAACTCACATTTTTAGGAAGCACAAATTTTTCTTCTAATAATTCATCTTTTACTACCTTTTCTTCAGCTTCCCCTCCAAAAATTTTAACATCACTTGTTTTGACCATCTTTCTGATAAACGAGAAAGCGGCTAAAATGATTCCAATTTGAATGGCGATAGTCAAATCGACTAAGACGGTCAATAAAAAAGTAACCAACATCACTGCGATATCTCCTTTGGGACCTTTCAGGATTGTTATAAAATTCCGGTATTCGCTCATATTAAAAGCAATGATGACTAAAACTCCGGCCAATGCTGAAAGCGGAATCAAGGAAGCCCACTTTCCTAAAAACACCAAAATAGTTAACAACACAATAGCGTGAATTATTCCTGCCACGGGGGTTCTTCCACCGTTATTCACATTGGTTGCCGTACGAGCAATAGCACCTGTAGCCGGGATACCTCCAAAGAAAGAAGATCCTACATTGGCAATTCCCTGTCCGATTAATTCAGTATTCGAGCGGTGGTTTCCTCTGATCATTCCATCGGCTACAACGGCAGAAAGCAAAGATTCTATCGCCCCTAACATCGCGATTGCAATTGCGGGTTGAATCATTTCACGGATTACTTCGTAACTCACTTTTGGTAAAGAGGGAGCAGGAATTGCCGAAGAAATTGTTCCAAATCGACTCCCGATAGTTTCTACAGGCAAATCAAAAAACATGACTGCCAACGTAGTCAAAACAATAGCCACTAAGGAACCGGGAATCTTTTTTGAAACTTTTGGAAAAACCAAAATAATCCCAATCGTTGCCAGTGCAATAATCACCGAATTGACATTAATAGTACCCAAATAAGAGAAGTACATCTTCCATTTATCGACAAAATCAGCCGGCACTTCTCCCATTTCCAAACCGAAAAAATCTTTGATTTGAGACGAGAAAATAATTACCGCAATTCCGCTGGTAAAGCCTATGATTAAGGAATTGGGAATAAATTTTATAACGGAACCCAAACGGGCCAAACCCATCAGTATCAATATTATTCCCGCCATAAAGGTGGCGATAATCAGTCCTTCTACACCAAATTTTTGTACTACTCCATAAACGATAATTATGAAAGCACCTGTAGGACCCCCAATTTGAACGCGACTACCACCAAAAACGGAGACCAGAAACCCACCGATTATAGCTGTAATCAAACCTTTTTCAGGGCTGACTCCACTGGCAATCGCAAAGGCTATCGCTAAAGGAAGTGCCACCACTCCGACAATCAGTCCGGCCATGGAATCTTGCACAAATTTAGACCAAGAATAGTCTCGAAAAGTAGTAAAAAACTTAGGGTTGAAGATATTTTTCATTTACAAAAGGGAAGATAAAATAAACTTATATTAAAAGTTTAAAACACATCAGTTAAAGCATTCATATCGCTAAATCTTGACTGTTCAAATCATAGTTAATTTAACCATAGGAATTTGCAGGAAAAGTATAATAAAAATATTACAATTTAAGAAGAATAATAATGAAATAATTTTTTAAAGCATTATAGCTGGTTGAATTTATTAATTTTATTTCGGACTATCGAACAATTCTTGCTTATATCCTACCGGCAGTAGCATCAAACTTAAGTTTTCCCTCGTTCCTTTTCCTTGTTTTCCAATGATTTTTGAAATTCATCCATCACAGGTTTAACGGTTGATTCCGGCAAATCTGCAATCCTGATATACATCAATCCGTCAACTGCATTATTGAATAAAGGATCGACATTGAATGCGACTACTTTGGCATTTTGTTTAATGTATTTCTTCAGTAAAACCGGCATCCGAATATTGTCCGGCTCAAGTTCGTAGATTAATTTGTCGAATTTATTAAGATCCGCTTTACTTTCATCAAATACAAAGTCTTTATCAGCATCTTTTAGTTTTACTTTAAATTCTTTCTTTGGACGAATATATTGTGCTACATAAGGATCATAAAAATGTGACATCATAAATTCTATCATCAACGACTTGGAAAAATGTGAAAATTTATTGCTGATACTTACCCCTCCAATCAAATATTTATGTTCGGGAAAACGCAGGGTACAGTGTACAATTCCTTTCCATAAATAAAAAAGTGTTGTCGCTTTTTTTTGGTATTCCGGAATGATAAAAGCTCTTCCCATTTCTATGGATTCGCTCATCATTTTGTGAAGTTCGGGTTCAAATCGAAAGAGTTTTTGCAAATAAAAACCATTTATTCCATATTTTTTAAAAATTTCTTTTCCCAGCCCCATTCGATAAGCACCTACTATCTTTTGAGTTTTGTTATCATAAAGAAAAAGATGATGATAATAGTGGTCAAACTCATCGAGATCTATCGATTGGTTAGTTCCCTCACCAATAGCTCTGAAGGTAATTTCACGCAACCTGCCAATCTCTTGAACAATATTTGGAATATCTTTTTTCTCGGCTAAAAAAATCTCATAATTATGACTCTTCAATAGTCTTTTATCATTTTTTCGGCAAAACTCAATCTCTTGAATCCTCAATTCTTCTGAAGTTTCTCGAACTATATCTCGAGGAAATTTCTGAATTTTCATCTGAGAAGAAATACTTCTCAACATACTTTTTTTATCGAATCCGCTTGAAAGCATATAAACTTTTTTTCTTAAAAAGTCACCATACTCCGTTGTATCTTGATAATTATTTTGTGTTTCCACAGCTATGGGATTTCCAATTCGCATTTTCACTTCCCTGTTGTATCTTGAAACCATCTCGCTTGGCAGCTTAATAGTTCTAAGAGAATCACTCACTTTTGCCAAACGATAAAAGGCTTTGCTGTTATTTCCGTGAAAATAAATCGGCACAATCGGCACTTTTGCTTTCTGAATTAATTTAACAGCTTCCAACATCCAAGGACGATCAACTATATTTTCATCAACAATAGTAGTTGAAACTTCTCCGGCGGGAAAAACTCCAAAAGGTTTACCGGCCTGAACATGTTTTAGAGCTGCGCGAACTCCACTTAGACTGGATTTCAATTCTTTTCGATCTTCAAATGGATTAACAGGAAGAAGATAAGGTTTGAGCGGGTCAAACCTTTCCAATAAAAAATTAGCCATCACTTTAAAATCCGAACGTTTTCTAATCAGGGTTTTCATCAAAATCATACCGTCAATCATACCCAACGGATGATTGGCCACAACGATAAAAGCACCCTCAGCAGGAATCCTCTTAAGATCTTTTTTAGGGATTTCTAAATTTATAGCCAATTCACTCAACGCAGATTCTAAAAACTCCAAAGTAGGTAAATCCGCTCGTTCATCATATATACGATTCACCTTATTGAGTCGTGTCAATGCTAACACTGCCAAACCAACAGCGGTTCCAATAAATCCGAACTTGTCCAATTTGAGACCTTGAGCTACTTCTTTAGCATTGATAACCGGCATATTACAACTTGTTTAGTTAACACAAAGATAACAATTTATCTTATTCTACTTGGTAACAAACTGAACAGTTTCTCGTGTGCGTTGTTCTAATAATACATCACGGTTTTTCCTGATACGCTCGATTGCTTCTTGATCAAAATGACGAATAGTATAAAGCATGACATCCTTATTGTAACTTACTTTAAACTTTTTTTGAAGATGATCTATCAGGATATCTGCTTTTCTAAATTTATTATTGATACACAGTGAAAAACTAATCGCTGAATTCTGAATCAAATGAACTTTTACTTGATATTTATGAAACAAAGCAAAAACCTCACTGATATTCTCTTCGACAAAAAAGGAAAAATCCATTGTAGAAATCGACAGCAAAATCAATTCTTTTTTTACAATAAAGCAAGGCACCAAAGGGTCTATTTTTTGTCTTTCACATACAGAGGTACCTTTTTTCTCAGGGTTGTAAAATGATTTAACATATAGTGGAATTTCTTTTCTTTGAAGAGGTTGTATTGTTTTGGGATGAATAACAGAAGCGCCATAAAAAGAAAGTTCTATGGCTTCCTGATAGGAAATTTGATTTAATAAAACGGTATTTTTAAATTCTTGAGGATCAGCGTTGAGTACACCATCTACATTTTTCCAAATCAACACCTCCTCGGCGTCCAAACAATAAGCGATTATCCCTGCGGTATAATCACTTCCTTCCCGACCCAATGTCGTGGTGTTTTGCCATTGATCGGAAGCGATAAAACCTTGGATTAAACTTAATTTATCCGATTGAATACGCTCTTTTAAATTGTTTTCTGTGGTTTCCCAGTCAATTTTTGCTTCTCTGTAAATCGAATCGGTTTTTATGAGTTCTCTTGCATCTAACAAAGTGTTTTCCAGCTTTTTAAACCTCAGATATTCACTGACGATAGTCGTGCTCATCAATTCCCCGTACGGCACAATTTGGTCGTAAACAAAATCATAGTTTTCCGATTTATTCACCTTTAAAAAACTTTCAATTTTTTCAGTAAATGTATTTATTTGTCGATGAATTTTATGTTTGGAATCAAAAAGGGCTGCACAAATCTGTAAATGATATTCTTTTACACCGTCAATTTTTATGGAGAGGTCTTCGGGATTATTAAAGTATGCACCGACCACTTCTTCGAGTAAATTGGTCATCTTGTTCATAGCGGAAACCACCACCACTTTTCGGGTATTTGGATATAATTGAAGAATGCGGTAAAGGTTTTTAACTCCTTTTGCATCTTTTACAGATGCTCCTCCAAATTTAAAAACTTGCATATACTTCCAATTTACTGACAAATCAATTTTCTACATCAACTTTTTCAACTCTGAAATCAAGTCTTGTGCTGATAAAAATCCGCTTTTGCGCCATACCATTTCCCCTTTTTGATAAATTACCAGTGTAGGCAACGCTTCGATTTTAAGGGCTTCAGCAAGTTGCATGTTTTTTTTAATATCAATTCTGACAACTCTTGTTTTTTCCTTTAATCGCTGTGCCACCGTGGTCAAAACTGATTCAGAAGTAGAATTATCCTTACCTGTTTTATAAAATTCAATCAATACCGGAACTTCATTATCTATAAGATCACCAAATTTTGCCATGTAAATTAGTTTATTTCAAAAATTGCGATTTAAAACTAAATCGGGAAAAGTCAAAGATAAAAAACCATTCATATCCTTGTGCTATTTCAAGCTTAAAATATTAATATATCCCTCTAAGAAATTTCAATGTAAAAATATTATCTGTCAAATAGTTTATATTATCTTTCCTCTATAGAAAAACAACCGAAATAAAATCATTCTTCCAGCAATTTTTCATCTAAGATCCACTCGTGTTTTTCTTTTTAAGACGAATCACAGAAATTTCGGGCCATATTCCTACACGCCCCGGATATCCGAGATATCCAAAACCGCGATTTACGTTGATGTACCTACCGTGTACTTTATAAACTCCCGCCCAGTATTTGTATCGATATTTAACCGGACTCCATTTTTCCACTCCGGGAATTTCCACCCCAAATTGCATGCCGTGCGTATGCCCGCTGAGAGTTAACTGATAATTGCGATTATCATTCTGAATTTTCTCATGCCAATGAGAAGGATCGTGACTCAGTAAAATTTTAAAATCTTCTGCCGTTAGATCTCCCGCAGCTTTATCTTCATCACCATATTTTGGAAATCTTCCATTTCCCCAATTCTCTACCCCTACGATATTTAAATATTGTCCGTCTCGTTCAATTTTCCGATTTTCATTGAGCAACAAATCCCAACCCATCTCCGTCTGTAATTTTTTTATTTGAGCAAAATTTTCTTTTTTATCAGCTTCATTATCCCATCTGTAATAATCTCCATAATCGTGATTTCCCAACACTGAAAAAACTCCATCCGGAGCGGAAATTGATCCCAATAAGTCCTTCCAATCTTCCAATTCATTCGACAAATTATTTACTAAGTCTCCCGTAAAAACAATCGCGTCAGAATTTTGCTCCTTTATTAAATCAACTCCGTAGGCTACTTTTTCTCTGTTGTCAAAACTTCCACAGTGGATATCACTAACTTGGGTGATTTTATATCCGTCAAAGGCTTCCGGGAGATCGTCAAATTCGAGTTCATAAGAGAGTACTCTAAAATCATATTTCCCTTTAAACATTCCGTATAACATTGAAGAAAATGGGATAGCAGCCAATCCCAAGGCCAGTTGACTAATAAATTTCCTGCGCGAAGGCAAGTGTAATGGTTTAGTCGATTTTGTTCTTTTGGCGAACAGGGCTTTAATAAAACGCACGATATCTTCGCCGAACATAAATATTACCAAAACCAATTGAGCAGCAGCAATTGTCAAAACAAGTCCAAAAGAATAAGCTTTTGAACCTTCCATTGCTTCTGTTCTTTTAAATACGATTAACCGCGTAAAAAAATCCAACAGTATTGCCCCACAAAAAACCAAATAAGCAAGTCGAATCCATCGCTTTTGCGTTAGTGTCTTTATGGCTTGAAAAGCATAAAACCCCAAAAGAAGCAATGGAATTAAAAATAAAAGGACTAACATATTTTTATTTTAACTTGGCAAAATTAAGATTTTAATTAAGCACAGCCCCTCACTTTGTAGGAGATTTAACGAAAACCCAATCATTAAATTTAAAAGAAAACTCCTGTTTAATTTGCTAAAATCGGGAGGTTATTTTCAGATTAGAGGTGCAGCCGTTTTTCCAATATAAATTCGGACAATCTAAGAATAGCATAATACTATTACAAAAACATTATTTGTCTAACAAAAATCATTAAGTTTGCGGGGAACAATAAAAAATAATGTTATGGCAATAGAATTCACAGATGCTAATTTCGAAGAAAAAGTACTAAAGAGTGATAAACCGGTTATGGTAGATTTTTGGGCTGCTTGGTGTGGTCCTTGTAAAATGGTTGGTCCAATCATAGAAGAAATTGCTGAAGAATACGACGGGAAAGCTGTAGTCGGTAAAATGGATGTTGACGAAAATCAGGAGTTTGCTGCTAAATACGGCGTTCGAAACATTCCAACAGTATTGGTTTTCAAAGATGGAGAAATGGTAGCTCGTCAAGTAGGTGCTTCTCCTAAAGATGCTTATACCAAAGTTTTGGATGAGCAACTATAAAAAATTAGCTTTAAATATTTTAAAAAAAGGTTTGGCTACGGTCGAACCTTTTTTATTTTAGTACAATAAATCATTGTTATGAATTTACAATCCAAATTAAATAAGACTTCAGGATTCACTAATTTAGAATTATTAGCGCAAGAGGTTGTGGAGGGATTTATTTCCGGAATTCATAAAAGTCCTTTTCACGGATTTTCGGCAGAGTTTGCAGAACATAAGATATACAACCAAGGAGAGAGCACAAAGCATATAGATTGGAAGTTATTTGCCAAGACCGATAAACTTTACACCAAGCGATATGAAGAAGAAACCAATCTGCGTTGTCATTTAATTATCGACAATTCGACCTCAATGCACTATCCTTTTGTTTCTCAACTAAAATTAGATTCGCTGAATAAAATAGGATTTTCTGTATTGGCTTCTGCAGCGTTGATGAATATTTTCAAAAAACAAAGAGATGCAGTTGGACTTAGTATTTATAGTGATGATTATGACTTTTATGCTCCGGAAAAAGGAAGTGAACGACACCATCATGTTTTGCTCGCAGAAATGGAGAAAGCGATGGCTCAACCCTCTTCCGGCAATGAAACCAAAACTTATACCTATTTACATCAAATAGCCGAGAAACTAAAACGAAGATCTCTTGTCTTTCTTTTTACCGATATGTTTCAAGCTTCTAAGAGTGAAGAAGAATTATTTGAAGCTTTGCATCATTTGCGCTATAATAAAAACGAAGTAGTTCTTTTCCATACTTTTGATCGCGAAAAGGAATTATTATTCAATTTCGATAATCGGCCAAAAAGATATGTTGATGTGGAAACCGGAGAAACTATAGATCTTTATGCCGACAATATTAAAACGAATTATAAGGAAGCGGTGAATTCTTATTTTGAAGAATTAAAAGCGCAGTGTATTCAATACAAAATAAAATATGTTCCTGTTGACATTCAACAGGGATTTGAAAAAATATTGACTACTTATCTCGTCGAAAGACAAAAATTTATTTAATGGCTCATGTTTGATTTTCAACTCTTTGTAGAAATAAAAAGAGAATATTAAAATTTTCTTTCAAAAAGCACTTGCAGATGTAAATAACTCATGTATCTTTGCCAGCGCAGTCAGAAATAAGATCTTATTTTTGAACGTTCTTAAAAAACTTTGGTCTGGTAGTTCAGTTGGTTAGAATGCCGCCCTGTCACGGCGGAGGTCGCGAGTTCGAGTCTCGTCCAGACCGCTTTTGATCTTAGTCTTATAAGATTAAAAACGATGTTGTGTAGAAATACCTTAATCGGTATTTCGGTTTATGGGAATAAACCAATGAAGAGCTTTTTCACACCAGTGAAAGGGCTTTTTTTATTTTCGATAAACTCTTCCCGCTGAAAGTGACTTTAAACACATCGCTTAAAAAAACACTTCTCTCATACTTCTGTATTACACATATTGACTTATTAAGCCAACAAAGCAGTCTGTTGCGCTTTATTCAAGCTCGCTATCCCCCTAAAACCCTTTCCGCTTACTCCTATTATAACAACAAAAAAATCCCATAGCATTTACGTTATTTTTAAACCCAAACCTT
The DNA here is from genome assembly GCA_035303085.1 of Flavobacteriaceae bacterium. Lineage (GTDB taxonomy): Bacteria > Bacteroidota > Bacteroidia > Flavobacteriales > Flavobacteriaceae > JAJYSO01. Next base: position 9,670 of record DATGSA010000020.1, on the reverse strand, counting down.
TTCACCCATAAAAAAACCGCCCCTAACTAAATAGAGACGGCTTATATGATTTTCTAAAAGCAAGTACCCTTTAGTAGAGTACGTGTCCTTTTTTGCTTTGCGGATTTACTCCCCAGCTATCTTTATTCGCATAAGCAAAGTCAAGCTTATACTTCTCCGGAATACTGCTTTCTTTTAGCATCGCACCTAACTTAATAGACGGGAAGAGCTCCTCGTAGGTAATCATATCATTCAAGGATATCCGTCTGTAAATGTGCTCTCTGGTCAAGTCTCCAGGATGTTCTAATCCGGCAGCCCCTAAAAGTTCTATAAAATTACTTATAGTTTTTCCGTGATAAGATGCTACACGATCTTTTTTATCCTCCGGAACCAATCCAATAGTTAATTTAGGGTCTTGGGTAGTAATTCCGGTTGGACATCTATTGGTGTTACAAAGAATTGATTGAATACAACCCAACGCCAATTTATTGGCTCTGGCCTGGTAACACATATCCGCTCCCAACGCAATAGCACGAGCTACGTGAAAAGCAGAAGTTATTTTTCCGGACGCCATTATTTTGATGTGTTTGCGAATATTCATTCCGTTCAAAATATTATGAACAAAATCTAACCCATCAATCATCGGAGCTCCTACATAATTACTAAACTCCGGGGGCGCTGCTCCTGTACCTCCTTCTCCTCCATCTACAGCTATAAAATCCGGATAAGTATCCTGTTCAACCATAGCCTGACAAATGGAAATGAATTCACTTTTATGACCGATACATATTTTAAACCCTACTGGTTTTCCACCGGACAGATCCCTGAGTTGTTTGATAAACTTGACCATACCCATCGGCGTATTAAAAGCAGAGTGATATGGTGGAGAAGCTACTTTCGTATGTGGCAAAATATGACGAATTCTCGCAATTTCTTCGGAGTTTTTTGTAGCGGGCAAAATACCTCCGTGTCCGGGTTTTGCTCCTTGAGAAATCTTAAGCTCAATCATCTTAACATTAGGGTGATTGGCTTTTTCTTCAAATAATTCCGGATTAAAATTACCTTCCTCATCTCTACATCCAAAATACCCGGTTCCAATCTGCCATATCAAATCGCCATTATGCTTTAAGTGATAATCGCTAATTCCTCCTTCACCCGTGTTATGCGCGAAATTACCGAGTTTTGCTCCCCAGTTCAACGCTTCCACTGCGTTACCACTTAGTGATCCAAAACTCATTGCTGAAATATTTATAATACTGGCAGAATAAGGCTGTTTACAGTCTTTATTTCCAATCATCACCCGCGGATCTTGATCAAGCGAGCTAAAGGCTTTTGGCGCAACAGAATGACACATCCATTCATATCCTTCTTCATAAAGATCAAACTGAGTTCCAAAAGGAATAGTGTCCCTGACCCCCTTTGCACGTTGATATACTGTCGATCTATCCACCCGGTGAAACGGTCGTCCATCGATATCGGACTCAATAAAATATTGATAAGTCTTAGGACGCAATTCTTCCATGACATACCGAAGCCTTCCGACCACCGGAAAAATCCGCATGATTGTATGCCTTTTTTGATACATGTCGTAATACCCTAATATACTGAGTATCAAAACTATCCCAAAGAAAACATACCAGTTTGGATTTAACCAAATTGATAAGGCCAAGGTTAACACCAGTAAGAATGTTGATATAAGAACAAATTTCCTACGCATAATTTATGTTTTAAACTTATTAATTATAAACACGTAAAAGATTAACTATTTAACAATAAACCATCACAATCTACTGACACTCAATTAAGTGTAACGTGATGACCACCAAGTGCAAGGTACAATTTAATTTTTAAAGGGTTTAGTAAAAATAGTATAAATCTGATTCTTTTTGCTTATTTATACTGATTTCAAAATCAAACACTTTTCTATCTTTTTAAATTTGCGAATTAATAAAGCATAATGATTTCAAAATGAATGCTTAGGTAAAAATACACCGTCAACTCACCCCATTCTTTAGTTTTAAAAACACCCTAAACACTTTCAAAACAAATTGGACATGGCAATCTTAAACCTACAAAAATCAGCTTTAGTTAACAGCAATTTAACAAGCAAGCATCTCAACTACCTCATAATATTATACAACAAGATTATTCAGCATCACTTTTAAGTGGGGCTTCTTAAACCAGCCTTTAAAAATGTTGTCAAGACAAGCTATTAAATTCGCAAAAAACGGTATTTTTACGGTGTTAAATCGTTATTATAATATATATTGACTGCAAAAACATGAAACTTATTATCCGCATATTAGCCACTGCATTTATTGTAGTTGCCTTAGCCAGATTTTTACCCGGTACTCATATCGACAATTATCTTACCGGAATATGGGTTGCCATTGTTTTAGGGTTGATCAACATTTTCATCAAACCACTATTGATTATCTTAACCCTGCCGGTCACCATCTTCACTTTTGGCCTCTTCCTATTGGTTATTAATGCCCTTTTAGTTTTACTTAGCAGCGAATTAGTTTCCGGATTTTATGTAAAAGGATTTTGGTGGGCTTTATTATTCAGTCTTTTACTCTCTTTTTTCCAATCGGTTTTATTTTCAGCTTTTGAGAAAAAGAACGAAAATCTGCACCCATAAAACTTTGGTCAATACTCAAATATATTGTATTTTTGCAAATCAAAAATCACAAGGAAAATATCCTATGAACATAACCAAAAAAAACATTGATGATCTCAACGCCATCATAAAGATTGACATCGAGAAGGAGGATTATGATCCTCGGGTCACTAAAATCTTAAAAGATTACCGTAAGACAGCTAATATTCCAGGTTTCCGAAAAGGACACGTTCCGATGGGCTTGGTCAAAAAACAATATGGGCAAGCGGTATTGGTCGATGAGGTAAACAAACTTTTACAAGAAAGCCTGAATAAGTATTTGACAGACGAAAAGCTTGATGTATTGGGCAATCCTCTTCCTAAAACCCGCGATGATTTCACATGGGAAGCAGAGGATTATTCTTTTGAATTCGAAATTGGTCTTACCCCGGAATTTGAAGTGGATCCGGAAACTGAAGAGCCACTTCCTCATTACAATATTGTAGCCGATGAAAAGACCATCGACCAACAGGTTGATCATATGCGCACGCAACACGGCAAACTCATCTCCAAAAATGAAGCAGAAGAAGGAGATACGGTTAGTGGTATTTTCACCAATGAAGAAAATGAAATCGAAAAGGAAGCCGATTTTGCATTGGACAAAATTAAGGACAAAGAAAATCTCGATAAATTTATCGGAGCTAAAGTTGGTGACAATTTGACTCTTGAGACCAAAAATCTATTTGAAGAGGATCAAGTTCTATCAGATAGTTTAGGGATAGGTCTGAAAGAAGCTAAAGATTTAGATATTGAAGTGAATTTCGAAATCACAGAAATCAATCACCAAGAGCTCGCGGAGATGAATCAGGAGTTTTTTGATAAAATCTTCGGAGAAGGAGAAGTTGAAAATGAAGAAGAGTTTCGCAATAAGATAAAGGAGGATATTGAAAAGCAATTCGAACAACAAAGTGATCAACAGTTACTTAACGATATTACGGATACATTAATCGAAGAAACCGAGTTCGACCTACCCGACGATTTTCTGGTGAAGTGGATTCAAGTAAGTAGTGAAGAGGATCTCACGCTTGAGGAAGCCAAAGAAGAATACGAGCGTTCTGAAAAAGGTTTACGCTTTCAGCTTATCGAAAATGAATTGATGAGAGCCAATGATATCAAGGTGGAATTAGAAGATGTAAAGGATTCAGCCAAGGAGCAAATTAAAATGCAAATGGCACAGTTCGGACAGGTAAACCCGTCAGAAGAAGAATTGGACAGTATTGCTCAACGCGTACTTTCTAATGAACAAGAGGCGAAAAATATCTCTGAACAAGTAAAAAACCAAAAGCTTCTTGCATTTTATAAGGAAAATGCCAACTTGGAAGAAAAAGAAATCACTTTTGATGATTTCATTAAAGAAGTGATGGATAAAAAATAAAACATATATGGATATCCAAAAAGAATTTGAAAAGTTTGCAGTTAAAGATCAAGGAGTCAATGCGAATTATTACGATAAAATAATAACCAGCATGTTGCCGGTTGGAATGACTCCCAATATTATCGAGGAACGGAAAATGAATGCGGTAGCGATGGATGTATTTTCTCGATTAATGATGGACAGAATTATTTTTATGGGCACGGTTGTCAATGACCAAGTAGCTAATATTGTTCAAGCACAACTATTGTTTCTTGAAAGTACAGACAGCTCAAAAGACATTCAAATCTATATCAATTCACCCGGAGGAAGTGTTTATGCCGGTCTGGGTATTTATGATACGATGCAGTTTATCAAACCTGACGTAGCGACAATTTGCACAGGAATGGCTGCCTCTATGTCAGCTGTATTATTATGTGCGGGTGAAGAAGGTAAGCGCAGCGGATTGCCTCACTCAAGAGTAATGATACATCAACCTATGGGTGGTGCCGAAGGTCAAGCGAGCGATATTGAAATTACTGCACGTGAAATTGTTACTTTAAGAGATGAACTCTATCAAATTATCGCTAAACATACCGGTCAACCGCTTGAAAAGATTTTTGAAGATTCGGATCGAGATTTCTGGATGAAATCTGATGCTGCAAAGGAGTATGGTATGATTGATGAAGTATTATCTCGAAACTAAATTTAAAAATATAATGTTATATGGCTAAAGAAGAATTAGAATGTTCATTTTGCGGAAGGAAGAAAGCCGATACTAATATATTAATTGCCGGTTTAGAAGCGCACATCTGTGATCGTTGTATTGAACAAGCACATGGAATTGTCTTGGAAGAATCTAAACAAGAGAGCAGTAAAGAACTCAGCGAAGAGCTCATGCTTAAAAAACCCAGAGCTATTAAAGAGTTTTTAAACAGCTATGTGATCGGTCAAGATTATTCTAAAAGAGTGTTGTCTGTAGCAGTTTATAATCACTATAAACGACTGCTCCAACCCATTAAGGATGAAGATGATATTCAGATTCAAAAGAGCAATATTATTTTAGTCGGGGAAACCGGAACAGGTAAAACGCTGATGGCACAAACCATTTCAAAAATGCTCAATGTGCCTCTGGCTATTGTAGATGCTACAGTTTTGACTGAAGCCGGATATGTAGGCGAAGATGTAGAAAGCATTCTTACCCGATTGATGCAAGCAGCTGATTATAATATAGAGAAAGCACAACAGGGAATCATTTTTATAGATGAAATCGATAAAGTTGCCCGAAAAAGTGATAACCCCTCTATTACACGTGATGTTAGTGGTGAAGGGGTTCAACAAGCTTTATTAAAGTTATTGGAAGGAACCACAGTGAACGTTCCCCCAAAAGGAGGACGAAAACATCCGGATCAGAAATTTATCGAAGTGGACACCAGTAATATTTTATTCATTGCCGGAGGAGCTTTTGACGGTATCCAACGACATATTTCCAAACGACTGAATATGCAAGCTGTGGGATATAACGTCTCCAGTGAAGAAGAGGAGTTTGATGAAAAAAATCTACTCCAGTATATCATTCCAAAAGACCTAAAAGATTTTGGACTGATTCCGGAAATCATAGGGCGTTTACCGGTATTGACTTATTTAAACCCATTGGATGCAAAAACCTTAAGAGCTATTCTTACGGAGCCCAAAAATGCATTGGTAAAACAATATACCAAATTGTTTGCAATGGATGATATCAGACTGGAAATGACGGAAGAAAGCTTAGATTATATCGTAGAAAAAGCTTTGGAATATAACTTAGGCGCAAGAGGTTTGCGCTCTTTATGTGAAGCTATACTGACAGATGCAATGTTTGAATTGCCCGACAGTGATGAAAAGGAGCTGATTGTAACTAAAGAATATGCAACCAAAGCCCTACAAAGATCAACGATCAAACAATTGAAAGCTGCTTCCTAAGAAAGAGTAAAATTCATATTTTATAAAAACCCTCACAGTTTTGTGGGGTTTTTTATTGCCCGGATTTTGTTTTCCGAACCACTCCCCTACCGTCTTTGTCTGAACTATTAAAATGTTGATTGCATTCGCTACCGCGCGCGATTGTGCCGCGTGGTTTGAAAGAAAAAAGCTGCTATACCCAAAAGAAGGTTACAGCAGCTTTTAAAAATATCAATCGTAAATAAAAATTAGCCCAAATACTTTTTCAGCATTTTATTCTTTGATTCGTGCTTCAAACGTCTGATTCCTTTTTCACGGATTTGTCTCACGCGTTCACGGCTCAAGTCAAAAGTATCACCAATTTCTTGTAACGTCATCGCGGGTTGATTTCCGATCCCGTAATTCAGTCTAATCACATCTGCTTCACGTGCAGAAAGTGTGTCTAATGCACGGTTAATTTCGATGCTTAAAGAATCTTGCATCAACTCGTCATCCGGATTGGGAGATTCACCTGAACTCAGTACATCATACAAGTTCGAATCGTTTTCACCTTCTTTAAAAGGTGCATCCATCGACAAGTGTCTTCCTGCATTTCTCAACGCTTCTTTCACTTGGGCAATAGTCATATCCAGTTCTTGTGCAATTTCTGCAGCTGAAGGCGGACGTTGAAACTCTTGTTCTAAATGTGAAAAAGCTCTATTAATTTTATTGATTACACCAATTTTATTCAGTGGCAAACGCACCACACGGGATTGTTCGGCCAATGCTTGTAAAATGGATTGGCGAATCCACCATACCGCATATGAAATAAATTTAAAACCACGGGTTTCATCAAAACGCTTAGCAGCTTTGACCAACCCCACATTTCCTTCATTAATCAAATCCGGTAATTTTAATCCTTGATTTTGGTATTGTTTTGCAACAGACACCACGAATCTTAAATTCGCGTTGGTTAGCTCTTCCAAAGCTCTTTGATCCCCTTCGCGAATTCGCTGGGCCAATTCCACTTCTTCTTCCGCCGTAATCAAATCTACTTTACTGATATCTTGTAGATATTTATCCAGTGATTTGGATTCACGATTGGTAACCTGTTTTGTAATCTTAAGTTGTCTCATATATCGAAAAGGGCTTTATTGTTTAATAACATACAATATAATAAAATATTGCAAATATACAACTTTTTTAGAACAAATTTTATTTCAAACTATAAAAACGGCCTCCGAATTTTTCGGAAGACCGTTCTCAGTCAAATTTCATTTAACAATAATTATTTAATCTCAACAACTTCAAGCTCGAAATTCAGATCTTTTCCTGCTAATGGGTGATTTGCATCGACCACAATTGAATCTTCTTTCACCTCGCTCACTCGTAATTGTTGTTGACTTCCATCAGGCATACTTGCCGCTAATCCCATACCTACCTCAGGTTTGATTTCTTCAGGCAACTGTGATTTAGGAATTTCTTGAAAAAGCTCATCTTTTACTTCTCCATAAGCTTCTTCAGGTTTAATAGATATTTCTTTTTTCTGATGTAACTCCATATCCAAAACACCTTTTTCAAATCCAGGAATCATCTGACCAGCACCAACTTTAAACTCTATCGGTTCGCGTTCTCTTGAACTGTCAAAAACTTGACCGTCGTTTAGTTTTCCGGTGTAGTGCACTTTTACGGTGTCATCTTTTTTTACTTTACTCATAATTCATGTTTGTATTGAATCTAAGAAATGAATTTTTCACTTCTGCTTAAGTCTGCAAAGTTAAGAATAAGATGTAAGTTATCCACAGATAAAAGCTGATTTCCAAGTAATTAAATTTCTTGTTATTTATTTTATCTTGATTTGATAATTGATAAGTCACTAACTTTTATCCGGTATTACCGGCTATCTAACCTTCGCGGCCGTTTGTCGGCAGGTTCCCCTCCCCCTTTATCATCGGGATCTCTCAATTTTTCATCTTTAGAATGAAAATCAAGTCTATAAGAAACTCCTGCGCCAATTGCCCAACGAAAAGGAGTGTTTTTAAAATTGATCAATCCAGAAATATCTACTTGTAAATCAGGCATTAAAAGATAAGCGCCACCAAGTCGAAACAATTCATCACTATAGAAATCATCCTTGCTGGTTTCAAATTCCGCAAAAATTGTAGAACGCATTCCCACAGCCTGCGTCAAGGTAAATATTGCCACAAAGCGTTTGTGGTCATCCGTAATTCGATCCGCGATAAAATTCATCATAAATGCGGTACCTCCCCAATTGTGTTGTGTGATTAATGCAGCTTTAGCGCTGGAGTTTGCAATTTCTCCACCAAAAAAAGGATATCCCTCCGGACGTGTGCTTGGCATAAAATTATAGCCGGCATACACGGAGACAGCCGGAATTAATTTCCACCACTTAAATTTTTGATTGGCTTTCCAACTGTATAAATTGGGTTTGTCAAAGTAATGTCTTTTATAGGGATCGTAAACCAATACTTTTGCCCCAAAAGTATTGGTTCTAAAATTAGAAACCGTATAGGTTTCCATACTTGTCCCCACCGGAAACTCACGTTTAGCAAACATAAAATCACCGCGAATATTCAATTCCAAATTCTCCCACAACAATCCATATCGCAACTCATATTCAGCTCCGAAATTAGTGCTTTCTAAATCCGTCAAATCGTGTTTATCTTTTGCAAAATAAGGTCCGGCTTCCAATTGTAACACCCCTCGCCCAACTGCGAAAGCTCCTTGAGAAATTCCGGGACGATTTGCATTAATGGTTTCTGTGTATTGAGCATTAATATTTTCAGAAAAACCAATGCATAATAAGAAAAATAAGACGGATATTTTTTTCATCATAATTTGTTTAGTTTCAAATATAGATATTTTAAGATATTTAAAACTTAATTCGGTATGAGATTTGATATTTTTGTAGAAACAAATAATTTATGATTATAGCATCTTTTACCGGAATGATAAAAACCTTGCTGATTATTTTTGGGATATACCTTCTCTTAAGGGTTGTGCTGAGGTATTTAGGTCCGGCAATAATGCGTTATTTTATACGAAAAGTAACTAAAAAGGCTGAAGAGCAATTCAGGGGATCCCATTCAAATTATTCTTCAAACCAAGAAACCGGAAAAACCACAATAGACTTTACGCCTAAGAACAAATACAAGTCCAATAAAGACGCTGGAGAATATATTGATTACGAAGAAATTGATTAGTTTTACGCCTTTCAGTTTTTCAATCAATTTACATGGCCTTCAACTTTAAAAAAACACTTCCACATCTCTTGGTTTTATTAGGATTTATGGGAGTTTCCTTGATTTATTTCAATCCGGTGCTCAAGGGGGAAAAAATCTTTCAAAGTGATATTCAGCAATCGCGCGGAATGACCCGCCAAGCTGATGAATTCAGGAAAGAAAACAAAGAAGAAACCTATTGGGTTGACAATGCTTTCGGTGGAATGCCAACTTACCTAATTAACAAGCGATATCCCGACAACTTTGTCAGAAGTGTTGATAAAATTATCCGATTTTTACCGCGTCCTGCAGATTACCTTTTTCTGTATTTCATAGGGATTTACATCCTATTTCTGGTTTTGCGGATTGATTATAAATTGGCCGCAATAGGAGCATTAGCTTTTGGGTTTTCTACTTATCTCATTATCATTCTCGGAGTAGGGCATAATGCTAAAGCACATGCTATTGCCTATATGCCCTTAGTTTTAGCCGGGATTTTTGCCGTATTTCGAAAAAAAT
>DATGSA010000019.1:0-4240 GCA_035303085.1 Flavobacteriaceae bacterium | reverse complement strand
TTTTCGAAAAACACCGGATCTTCCAAAGATTTGGCGCTGATTAATTCAAGATAAGGTTTATAAAAAGACCTCGGGATTTCCTTGATACAGCCAAAATCGATAACCAATAAATTATGGTCTTTATCCACTAAGAAATTCCCTGGATGTGGATCGGCGTGTAATTTTTTCAATTCCCGAAACTGATACATATAAAAATCCCAAAGCGTTTGACTGAGCTTCTGTCCTGTTTCCGATGAAAATCCACGATCGACAAATTCGGAAAAATGCAGTCCAGCCATCCAATCCATCGTAATAATTTTTTCGGAGGAAAATTCCGGATAATATTCAGGGAATTTAACATTGCGCAGGTGTGCACAATCCGCGACAAATTCACGACTTCGTTTGAGTTCGAGATTGTAGTCAGTTTCTTCGATTAATTTACTCTCCACTTCCTCAAAATATTGCTCTGATCCTTCTTTTCGGATATTAAACATTTTCATCGCTACGGGTTTGACCATTTTCAAATCATTGGAAATACTATCGCGTACCCCGGGATATTGAATTTTTACGGCCAATTCCTTCCCGTCTTTTTTGGCTTTATGTACTTGTCCGATAGTGGCAGCATTAACAGCTTCAATCGAAAATTCGTCAAAAATCTCTTCGGGATTTTCACCCAATTCCCTACGGAAATTTCTTCTTACCAAAGCTCCAGACAAAGGCGGAACGGAAAATTGTGCCAAGGAAAACCGATCGACAAAAGCTTCCGGCATAATATCTTTTTCCATACTGAGCATTTGCGCCACTTTCAGCGCAGAACCTTTGAGTTCTTTAAGACTGTCATAAACATCTCGCGCATTGTCCTCATCCAATTTTTCTCGAGCTGCTTTTTCACCTTGGGTTAATTTGGAGCCGTAATATTTCAAATAATTTCCTCCAACCTTCACTCCGGTTTTTATCAGTTTCCCCGAACGCTTGAATTTGCCGGTTGGAATGTGATCTAATGTTTTCATGTATTACTATTTAGGATTAATGAAATTTCTCCTGCCATAGAAATTTTCCGAAGTCGAATATTTTATCCATCAAAGGCGTTTCGATTAAATCAAATCCGGTATCTATAGATTTTTCTATATACACATCTGTTTTTTCAAAGCCCGGAGAACGATCTTCCATCCAGAATTTTAAAACAGACAAGAAATGCATCCATAAGAGTTGTTCTTTAGAATAATCCGAACTTTCTTTAAGCCGTTCAGGAAGTTTTTCCATCAGGTTCCAATCCTGTAAGTTTAAAGTTTTTAAAAATTCGGCATGTTCCTTTTTTAACGGTCGCAACCTTTGGAATTTCGAGAAGATATCCGTTTTCAGAATCATCAGCACCAAAGAACGATTCATATTGAGGTTTTCAAAAAACACATAATAGAGATTCAGTAATTTTTCCTTGGCGCTTAGTTCTTCATATTCCTCCGGTTTCTGAACCAATGTTACTGATTCTTGAAAGAAATAAGTCAAATACGCTTCTTCCAAAACCTCGAAATCAGAGAAGTAAGCATAGAAATCCGTTTCTGAAATACCGAGTTCTTTAGTGAACATATAAACGTTCATCGGACGTTTCCCTTTAGAAAGTAGATAGTCACTATAATGTTTCATCAACTCTTTTCGGCTTAATTTATCTTTTCCCGTATTTTCAGCATTCATTTCTTTTTCTTCTGCCATTTCAAATTTGATTTAGAAATTTCCTTCAGATAAAAATATTGATTTAATCTTGTTCACCTTCAACTTTGCTTGTAATTTCTTGTTAAATATAAGAACCGCTTATTATGGATAATCACCGACATTTATCCAATGTATAAAATTTTGAATCAATTAATTTCGAGGACGATTTAATTTAAGACAACTATATCTTTATTGTGCGGAAATTCTCGTAAATAGAAGTTTGTAAAACCCGAATAATTATGGATATTGTAAAAAAGTTTGTAGCGTTTTTTTAAAAACCTGCTCAGGAAACGGTCAATACCGCTCTCGATGAAACTTGTGCGCTTTGCTGGGATTATCAAGAATACGATGGAAAAATCCGAAAATTATATAGAGACAAGCAAGAAGATGTCAATAACCACAAGGAATCCTATTTACTTATGGAAAAATTTGTGAATGATAATATAGACGGATATCGCGTTACAGGTGGTGTCATTCACGTTTGTCCAGATTGCGATGAGTTAAAAACCGCGAAAGAAAGAGTCAAAAAATACGTTCCGCAAAAGGAGACATAATCATCAATAATTGGTTGCAAAACAATAGAAATATTGTCGAATCGTCTTTCTCAGCACGCTTAAACTCCTTATTTCATCACTGAGCATGTCGCGTAAATTTATTAACTTCACTACGATAAATTCCCCCGAATAAAGAAGAATTTAAACTGTCAACTTATGCAATTACAAATAGAATCCAAAGACATAGAAGACTACCTCAAACCCTTTCCTCCCGTTATTACGTTTGACACTCCTTTAATCCGGCAACAAATAGATGCGATTAAAGCACAAACAGATTCTCCGAAAGAACGAGCTAAAACAGCTTTTGAAATTTCAAGAGATCAGATTCAGCATTCATTCGACAAAAAACAGTGCAAAACTGTCACGATTAGTGCAGAAGATACTTTGGAGAAAAAGGAAGGTATCTGTTTTGCTAAATCTCATCTCCTTGCCACCCTTTTACGCGGAATGGGAATACCTACAGGGTTTTGTTATCAACTTAAAAACAATCCAAAAGCAGGTTATGTTTTACACGGTTTGAATGCGATTTATTTGGAAGATACCGGTTGGTTTCGGGTAGATCCCAGGGGAAATAAGCCCGGCATCAACGCTCAGTTTTCCATTGAAAAAGAGCAATTGGCTTATCCCATCGACCCTTCAAAGGGGGAAATTGACTATCCCAATGTATTTGTCGAACCTTTAGCTTTAGTTATCAATGCAATGAAAGATTCCAAAGATGTTGAAGATTTGTTTTATAAACGCCCCGTTTCAATTTAAAACCGATGAATTTTAACCAGCTTAAATATATCATTGCTGTAGATCATCAGCGAAATTTTTCTCGGGCTGCCGAAGAATGCGGAATTGCACAATCTACTTTGAGCAAGGAAATTCAGCGATTGGAAAAAGAATTTGGGATTATGATTTTTGATCGTTCACGTCAACCTGTTACGCCAACGATGAAAGGAGTAGATTTGATTCAGCAAGCAAAGATTATTCTCAATGCAAAAAATCGTTTTATAGACATTGCCATACAAAAACAAAATCAACCGATAGGAAATTTCCGATTGGGAATTTTACCGACCCTTGCTCCTTATCTCCTACCCTTGTTTATTCGTCCTTTAGGGCAAAAATATCCGGAATTGCATGTTGAAATCCTCGAACTCACTTCCCATGAAATGATTATCCGATTTGAAGAAAATGAATTAGATGGCGCCATCGCCATTAGCCCTTTTATCAAAGAAGGGTTTTATGAATCCTATCTTTTTGAAGAGGATTTTATCTTATATATCAGTCCCGAACATCCTTTATCCCAACAAAAAGAAGTGAGTTGGGCAGATATTCCTTTGCATGAACTCCTACTCCACGAAGCTTTCCAAGGATATATACTGTCTTCTGAAGAAATTAAAAACAATACCGGATTGACTTCTTCCAACCTACATAACATCAATTACCAAAGCGGGTCGCTGGAAACGATTCGAAAAATAATCGATCGCAGCGGTGGATTGACTTTGCTACCACAGTTAGCCGCTACCTATATGGGCGAAAGACGGTTAAAAATGGTTAGACCCATTGTCAATCCTACCCTAAAACGAAATGTTTCCTTCATCACCCCCAGAGGATTTGAAAAAACCCGTATCACCAAAGTTCTCAAAAGAGAAATATTGGCGGGATTACCAGAGGATTAAATACATGTATTCTCATTATCCGCGATTTATATTTTACTATCATTTTGCCATAGATTGCTTTTTTTAATGTTATAAAATTCAACTTTTTAATATCATTTCCAAAAGCCTTGTTTGCAATCGAAAAATTATCACTCGAGAAAACAAATAACAGTTACAACCGCCCCGAAAATAGCTGAACCTGCGGTTCATTTATTCCTGACTTCGACACTTAAAATTCAATAAATTTATAACAGATTGTTTATCAGGATGATATCTACTTTTGAGTTTTTATTTGGGTGTCCCAGAGCTAAAAATAGGCTATATTTGACCCATGTTTGTCAGGAAAAAGAAAAA
>DATGSA010000018.1:0-3996 GCA_035303085.1 Flavobacteriaceae bacterium | reverse complement strand
TGACCATCAGAAGATTCTTTTTCATTGATGATATAATTGCCGTCTGAATCCAAAGCGAAACTTTTATCATCCTGTTTTTTAAACTCCGGTACTAAATCTTCAGCTTCGGAAAACAGAAACGTATCGGAATCCACTGAATCTAAATATTGCGGTAATCCTTTGGCCGTTTTGCGTTTTATAGAAGGCAGGTTTAAGTCCCAACCAAGTCCAAAAACCCCATTTCCGGAACCTGAATTATAGGAAAGGTTGAGTTCCGGGTTTGCGCCACGTGCTGAAGACACCGGAATCGGAATGGAAAAAGAAGCCGTTCCATTAACTGCATTCACTGAAAATTTCTCATCAATTCCTTTTAAGGCTCCACCACCTTTGGGCAAAGCAATGGAAGGCATCTCAATGGCGTTTGATTTGGTTTCTCCACCATCTGTTTTGAAGTCTTGAATCGAATCGTTATTTTTTGAAGAACTCTCCATTTTAACAAAGTTTTGGTAAAAATAAAAGTAACTTTTGTAGTATAGTCTCTCTTCAAAATAAACCTTCGATTTCTATATTGTTTTTGATCTCGAATCAAAAAACCTCTCCGTGTAGTTTGAATTTGAACAAAGGATAAACTGTTATAATTTCATATATATAAAATTTTGATAGATTAAGTATTATGACTTTTTAATATTCGATTTATGGAATAAAGTTAGTTTTTTTTAATTTATTACAAAAATAAATACCTTAAAGTGTATAATTGGTTGATTTTATCTTATAACTGGTAGGTTTTTATGTATAACTTGGTTTTACAAAAAAGATGTGGATTCCATTTTTTTATAAATCGTATAAATTATTTGTTTTTTGAGATTTATGATTTGTGAGATTTATTTTTATTCCTGACCCCTTATTGTTACTTGGCATATCTGTCATAGATCAGAAAAATTCCCTAAATTTACCGACAAAATTTATTGACCTATGAAAAACCAATTTTTACTCGCAGTGGTAATTCTTTTTACCACTTCTTTATTTGCACAAGATTATATGAAACCAGAAGACTTATGGAAAGTTAAAGATATCAGTCCCGCCGGAATGGCTAAAGATGGTAATCATTTTTACTTTTCGGTGAACACGCCTAATATGGAAGAAAATGATTTCGATAAGAAATTTTATAAAATGGCAGTATCCGGAGGGGAGCGTCAAGAAGTTTCTAAAGAACACATGGAAAACGATCTGAAGGATAAAAATATTTCTCCGGATGGGAAATATAAACTCTTCCATAAATCGGTTCACGTAAATGATGTACTGGGAAAAGATATTTATAAGGATTTACCCAAAAGCGATGCATATGTTTTTAAATCTTTAGACTATCGTCATTGGGATAAATATAACGATGGAAGTTTCGATCACGTTTTTTATAAGAATATCAAAACTGAAAAGGAAATTGATATCATGAAAGACGAACCTTATTACAGTCCACAAGCGCCCTTTGGAGGGGATGAAGATTATATTTGGGGACCAAAGGGTGAAAATATTTATTATGTCAGTAAAAAGCTCGAAGGAACCGAATATGCGCTTAGTACCGATACAGATATCTACAAGTACAATCTAAAAAGTAAAGAAACCAAAAATATAACCGAGGACAATGAGGGTTATGATACCAATCCGAAGTTTTCGGAAAGTGGGGCTTTGGCTTATTTGCAAATGAAAACACCCGGATATGAGGCCGATAAAAATGATATTGTTGTTTTGCAAGATGGTGTCAAGCAAAATTTAACTGCGGAATGGGACGGAACCGTTTCCGGTTATATCTGGGCAAATAACGGAAAAGATATCTATTTTAATGCCCCGGTTGATGGGACTATCCAAATTTTTAAAGTAACGCATCCCGGGCGTACAAAAATCCGTCCGGTAGTACAACAATTATCAGAAGGTCAATTCGACATTACCAATATTTTTGCTCAGGTAGGAGATAAGTTATTGGTCACACGATCGGACATGAATTCAGCCAATGAAATTTATGCTTACGATTTAGAAAGCGACACATTTGAAAAATTGACTAACATTAATGACGAACTCTACAAAGGTTTTGATCTTCCAAAAGTCGAAAAGCGAATGGTGACTACCAAAGACGGTCACGAAATGTTGGTTTGGGTAATCCTACCGCCAAACTTTGATGAAACCAAAAAATATCCTACGCTTTTATATGCCCAAGGTGGACCGCAATCTCCATTGTCGCAGTTTTATTCCAGGCGTTGGAACTTTCAATTGATGGCCTCACAAGGTTATGTAGTTGTTGCACCAAACCGCCGTGGAATGCCCGGACATGGCGTCGAGTGGAATGAAATGATCAGCAAAGACTGGGGTGCTGGAGCAATGCAGGATTATTTAGATGCCATTGATGATGTAGCCGAAGAGCCTTATGTTGACAAAGATCGCTTAGGGGCAGTTGGAGCGAGCTTCGGAGGATATTCTGTCTTCTGGTTAGCCGGAAATCACGACGGCCGTTTTAAGACGTTTATTTCTCATGACGGCGTTTTTGATATCAGATCGATGTATGGAACTACAGAAGAAATGTTCTTTATCAATCACGATGTCGGAGGACCATATTGGGAAAAAGACAATATGATTGCACAAAAGGCCTATAATGAATTCAATCCGGTGAATTATGTTCAAAACTGGGACACGCCGATTTTTATTATCCAAGGCGATAAAGATTATCGCGTTCCTACCGGACAATCATTAGGTGCTTTTCAAGCAGCACAATTGCAAGGGATCAAAAGCAAACTCTTATTCCTGCCCGAAGAAAATCACTGGGTTCTGCAACCACAAAATGCGATGGTTTGGCAACGGGAGTTTTATAAATGGCTCGATGAGACTTTGTAAAATGATGTTCAGTTGAGGTAACAATTTCAACAAAGCAAATCAAAAATCCGATGGGTTTAAAAGTACTTATCGGATTTTTGTTTGTGGTGATGTTTTTTATAGTTATTTGTACTGATAGGCTGTAGTTTAATTTAACGTTGCTATTTTCAATTTTAATACGTTTTAAATGAAAGATTATTAATTTGATTGCTTGGCAAACAGTGTTCAAATTGGGCTAAAGCCCAAGGTAGAGCAGTTTTATTTTGCCCGTTGGATGAATCCAACGGTAATAGACATCGTGTGATGAATATATAGAGAAAACTGAAAATGTTTTTTAGTGTAAAAGTTGACCCAGTTTACTTTAATTTGATAGGAATCCATCTTCTATTACAGTCTGCTTCAGCTGACTGCAACAAACGAGGACTCAACAATCGGGCTTTAGCCCAACATTCAATGTTGCTCTTATTTATTGTAAAAAGATTTATCAACGCTGTTTTAAACTTTAGCTTACTGATAAAATAGACTTTACGGTTTGACTTGTGGCGTTGATTTTGCTTCAAATCGTGCCTGATTTTTAATCTTATAAAAACAAAATTGAAAAGTACTAAGGAATAAATCCTCTTATAAGGTTGAAATTTCGAAAATTTCTGAAGCCTTTCCTTTATTGATAACCCAACCTTATTAGCTTAATAACAAGCTGATTACCACACTAAAAACAGACCTTATTACCTTATTCTTTGCGGTTTGTTTAAAGGAAGATGAGTGCTGAAAAAATAAGGTCAATAAGGTTTGATCTCAGTCCGGCTATTAGGGGTTACTAAGGTAATAAGGTTAATAAGGTTTGATCTCAGTTCGGCTATTAGAGGTTACTAAGGTAATAAGTTTTAAAAAGATTGTTGTTTTTGTCAGTCAAATCGATAGATTTTACGGTTCGATTAGTGCCAGTCGTCTTGGCTTAAACCGTGTCAATTTTATTTGAAAACAAACCTTGAAAAGCACTACAGAATAAAATCTCTTTAGATTGAACTTTCGAAAATTTCTGAAGTCTTTCCTTTATTGATAACCCAACCTTATTACCTTAATAACAAGCTAATTACTATACTAAAAACAGACCTTATTACCTTATTCTTTGCGGTTTGTTTAAGGAAAGTGAGTGCT
>DATGSA010000017.1:0-4784 GCA_035303085.1 Flavobacteriaceae bacterium | reverse complement strand
GGTTTTTCAGACCGTTTGGAGCGTTTTATTTACCCCAGTGGGTTGTTGACGGTGAAAACGTTGCCCAGTATGAACAATCAGTTCAAACAAATCGCTACTTATACGAAACATTACTACATCGGTGCGGAACGGATTTCAAGTGTTTTAGGGTCTGTAAACAGTATAGGTTATCGTGTTTGCAGTTCGGATTTCCCCACACAAACAGAAATCACCGAAATGACTCAAAAAGTAAATCAAGCCGGATAGGCCTTGCAAGAAGATTACACTTATTTTGAAAAGCAGCTGAATTTGTCTTCAACTTTTGAAAAACATCCTGAATGCGGAGGCGGTCAAACTGAACCAGAAACTCCTTATTGGTTCCACTCGGCATATATAGTAATTATTTTAGTAGGTTGATTCTATTTTTTAACTATCCTATTTTAGCTCTTTTTTAATAGAATTATATCTATTGGTAGTGCCCTCTTACAGAAAAAATGAATATGGAATTTTTAGCAACTTCATATACAAGTCTATGTTCTTTGTTTATCCTCCGCGACCAATATTCTGAAAGTTGATGTTTCAAAGGTTCCGGTTTACCTATACCTTCAAAAGGATCCTGTTGTATGGCTACTATAAGTCTAAGAATTTTTTTAGAAATAGCTTTATTGGTCTTTTCCCAATAATCAAAATCTTTTTTCGCTTGTGGGGAAAAAGTTACTTGCATAATTCTTTTATCTCTTCCATAGAGAAACTGACACCTTTTCCTTCTTCAATATCTCTTTTTCCTTGTAGTATTTTTTCGACGAATTCAGGATTATAAGGTGATTCTTTAGAAACCTCAAATTTAATTTTGAGCGCTTTCATAAAAGCTTTCAGCGCGTCGAACTCCTCTTTGGTTTTTGGATGTACCGTTAATGTTTTTTGTTTTTGCATAATTTGGCTCTTACAGAATACTACGAAGATACGGTTTTTTATTTAATTTAAAATATGTAAAATTAAATACTCTCGTCATTTGGTGCGCTTTTTTGATAGAACTCCCTAAATTAAGCCGGACAGGCCTTGCAAGAAGATTACACTTATTTTGAGAAGCAGTTGAATTTGTCTTCAACGTTTGAAAAATTTGTATTGAGTTGATAGTAATATTCAACTATCAATAATGCCCTCTGACGGAATGAATGAGTATTTTATAATCAACCACTTCATAAACCAGTCGATGTTCCCGATTTATCCTGCGAGACCAAGTCCCAGCAAGGCTATGTTTTAAGGGTTCAGGCTTTCCTATACCTTTAAAGGAAGGGATGTTCTTTGATAGCTTCTATGAGTTGAGTAATCTTTTTAATGACGGACTTGTTGCCAGTTTTTATCCAAAAATCCAAATCACGTTGCGCATCGGGAAGAAAAACTATTTCCATAAATTGTTTAGTTCTTCAACGGTCATTGTTTTGCCTTTACCCTCTTTGAAATCCTGCCGACTTTTTTCGATTTTAGCAACAAAATCAGGGTCATAACTTTCTTCTTTAGAAATCTCAAATTTAATTTTAAGTGCCTTCATAAAAGCTTTCAGCGCGTCGAACTCCTCTTTGGTTTTTGGATGTACGGTTAAAGTTTTTTGTTCTTGCATAACTTGACTTTTACAGAGAATAATACGAAGATACGTTTTTTTATTTAATTTAAAATATGGAAAATTAAATATAATCATCGGTGGGAAGAGCTTTTTATTTTCTCCGGAAGGTTAGATGCTTTTTACAACGCCAACCAAGCCGGCCACAACGACCGTTTGGAGCGTTTTGTTTACCCGAGTGGGTTGTTGACGGTGAAAACTCATCAAAAATGAAGACATAATATAATTGCTACTTATCCCGCTGACGCACAAACTTGTCTGACTGTAGGAGATATTTGCGAGTCTTTTCACAAAATCTCTTGTAATTTAGTTTGTGTGAGAAACGGGATTCAAGAGTGCAAAGACGAGTTTTTTTTGTTTTCTTAAGTTGTTGGCTGTTGCGGATTCGTCAATGATGGCTTTAAAAAGTTCAGAACTATCATTTGTTTCAGAAGAAAGCCTATAAATTTTCAGGAATTTGGATATTTATCAGGATTTTGATGCGTGTTGAAAACGGAATAGATATAAACTATTTTTTCTTGTTTATCAATGGAAAAGAATAGCATATAAGGAAAAGATTTAAAGGGTATGGCTGGCAAACCTTTGTATCGGAATTGATAGAAGGGATTTGTTTCTAAACTTTGATAGACTTGATCCAATTGATAGTCGAAAGATTGGAGAACAGAAGAGGAAATCTCTGCATAATATTCATAGGCTTGTTCTAATTCTTCCTGAGCGCTGTCCAGAATAACGAGCTTATAATTCATATTTTTGGCGAAGTTTGTTCAATGCTTTTTGGGCAGGGATAAAATCTTTTTTGTCTGCTTTCAGTCTTTCCTCCAATATTTTTTTCTGTGCTTCAGAAAGCTCAAAAACGTCTTCTTTATGAGATTCTTCAAAATTTATTTTAAGTGCCTTCATAAAAGCTTTCAGCGCGTCGAACTCCTCTTTGGTTTTTGGATGTACGGTTAATATTCTTTGTTTTTGCATAACTTGACTTTTACAGAATACTACGAAAATACGTTTTTTTTATTTAATTTGAAATGTGGGAAATTAAATACAATCATCGGTGGGAAGATATTTTTACTATCTCTGGAAAGTTTGACACTTTTTACAGCGTCAATCAAGCCGGCCACAACGATTCTTTGGAAAACTTTATTTTTATTTAGGATAGTCATCGTGTAACAAGATTTTATTGAAGACTTACAAAGCCGATAAAAACGGAGCAGATAATTTATGAATCGTTATAAGACTTCGTTTGTATTTTGTAATTAAAGTTCAGGCAATAATGGATATACAGACGGACATCAAATGGATTCAGAAAGAGCTGGAAAAAGTTGACGACCCGGAGCTTATTTCGCTGGTTAAGCATCTTTTAAAATCTGGCGAAAAGTATCATTCGCAAACACTGCAGGAATACAATCAAGATATTGCTGATGCCGAACGCGATATTCAGTAAGGAAAAACCTTTACTACGACTGAGATGAGAGAATCTTGCCAAGAATGGATAATAGAAAACTGATTTGGACTGCTTCAGCACAAAAGCAACTTAAAGAGATTTATTTGTTTATTGCCAAAGATTCCATTAAACAAGCGGAACCCATTGGGCAAATACTATTTCCCCAAAATCAAAACACTTTAAAAGCGTATTAATTCTATTTTCTTTTGCACCGATTGGCGCGAGCTCTTCTTCACTAACAAAGTGATTATTTCCACCGAATCCTTCTCGCAAGAATTGAATCAATTCAACTTGTTTCGAAATCGTGTGTTGTATTATTCCAGTTCTATATGTCTTGTAATTCCGGTATGGAGGAAAAGGATTTCGCGAGATCCTGAATAAATTCCTCCTATCGTCGGAATTTTCCAGGATGACAGGGTAGGTTGGAGTGCACACGGATTTATGCGGATTAACGCAAGTTTTCTTATTTGCCAATTCGCCCCCTCGCCAATTCGCCCCTTCGCCAATCGCCCCCTCACAGCTCGCCTCCTCGCAGTTCGCCCCCTCGCCAAATCACCCTCTCAAAACTTCCTTGCTAAACAACTAAACGACTAACCGACTAAACAAATCGGGGAACAGTTGCGGGTTACGAGTTGCGCTTTGCGCAAATCGCGCTCTCGCCCTTTCGCCAAGTCGCCCGCTCGCAACGCGCGCCCTCGCCCCCTCGCAGTTCGCCCAGTCGCCCCCTCGCAGCTCGCCCCCTCGCAGCTCGCTGTTGGGAGGATTCCTTCGTGTTGCTCTTCAAAACACAACCAAACTTTTTTATTGAATAACTACATTATTTATTGCTATAATTCTTTAAATTTGGAAAAAGGATTGGGAGATGGATACAGAAGTTACAAAAATGGAGATTATTCGGCTTTTGCTGAACACGAACGATAAAAATTTATTGTTACGAGTAAAACACTTATTTCAAAATGAATCTAAAGATTGGTGGGATAATCTGAATAAAGAGGAAAGGAAGGAAATAGAGAAGGGTTTGCAACAAGCAGATAGGGGAGAGCTGAAATCTCATAAGGAAGTTTTGACACATTTTGATAAATGGAAATAAAAATTACTTGGACGAAACAGGCAGAATTCGGATTAAAAAGAACAATAACCTATTTAAAAGAAAACTGGACTGAAAAAGAAATTTTACGTTTGAGAAAAAATATAATTGCTTTCGTTCAAAGAATAAAAATTTTTCCTGAGATTTACCCTGCCACTTCAAAGGATTTGAGTTTACACAAAGGACCAGTAGATGAAAACAACTATATTGTTTACCAAATCATAGAAAAGGAAAGAGAGATAAGAATTATTAACTTCAGAAGTTTTAAACAAAAACCGATTTATTAATCATAAAACATTCCCGCTGGCGCGCGAACCTGTTATAAGTCTATCTAAAGGATTAGCAATCACCCAAAAATAAAACTGCAACATCAAACTTGACCCAGACCAAATAATTTTATCTGTATTTAACAAATCTTTTAAAGAGCCAAATCCAATTACGTTAACAATACGTTTCAAAAATGGTATATGACGACCAACATAATATCACCAGTAAAAACCAAAATCACCGACAAGCGGAGGTGAACAGGTTGTAACCTCCAAATGATTTACAGCCCGTACATTCAAAAGTGACCAACTCAAAACGGAAACTATAAATTTCAATTTAAACAGGCAAGGGTAGATGGTTGTTACTTTGAGGGATGAGATCCTGAATAAATT
>DATGSA010000016.1:0-6211 GCA_035303085.1 Flavobacteriaceae bacterium | reverse complement strand
ACCAACTCTTCAACTTTTAAATTCATTTTCTTAATTAACTTCGATAAAAAGAAAAGTGTACTTAGGTTGCTATATGTTAGTTTATTATCGCTTAGTAAACCAATACTATATCCCAACTCTTTTTCATTAAGTTGGAGACAGTTGGCTATATAGTTTAAATTATCGGTTAACGACTCAGAGCTTTCTTCTAAATTTTTCGTCAGGAACTCTTCATTTATGGTGCCGTTTTTGGCTTTGTTTAAGAATACTTGATGGTAAAGAGGTTTGAAGTCGGTTTCTTGGTATTCAACATGCGGAATATTTCCAAAGCATCCTATTAAATCTTCAATTTTGATGCCTGTGCGTTCAGAAATCTCTTTTAGTTGAGCGGCTTTTATCAGGCAGTTTTCATCTAAAATGCCATTTCCAAACTTCTCCTGATCAATAATTTCAGATATAATCTTAAAATCCCAACCTGTTGCTTTTTGAAGCCTTAAAAACCTTTGAATTCGATCCAAATCTTTTAATTGAAGATTAGCAATTTCCTTTTCTTCAGTATTACAAGAGGAGTCAAGATGATTTATATACAACCTTTTATCGGGATTAATGAATCTAAATTGCAATAACAAATCGAGCTCTTTATAGGACAGCTCTGTTTTGTCAAGAAAATGATCGACTCGTTTTAAATAATTAATTACCGATGGATCCGGGGTGTTCCAATATTTTTGATGTACACTATTAGTATCATTCGAGGCTTGAGTGATAATATTCTTTTCAGAATTGTTTATTCCTAACTTTTCTGCTGCGATAGAAATTTCAGAAGGTTCCTCACCTTTTTTGAACGCCCTCATTAAATCAACTCTATTTATTCCAAAACGATCGAAATAAGCTTTTGCCTCACAATGTCCCAAATCAAAAGGTAATTCAAATGCAAACTTTTCTTTTGCAAGAATCTTGTAAGCTTCAGAATTTACATACTCAGGGGATGCATCCAACTCTTCTGCTGTTCCAAAAGTTTGACGCAAACGGTAAATCTTATAATTATTCCCGCTTAGTTGCTGAATTTTACACACGAGATTTTTATCACGCAGATAATGAACTATACCCGTAGATGATTCCGTTGGATGAATTAAAGCTTCCTCAGTTATCTTATAACCAACTTGATCTAAAGCTTTAAATAATTTCTCAGAAATCTTGTTTTTCGTTGAATCAGAGCTACCAATAAGATCTCCTTCATAATTTATTCCTTTGTCTGGTGAAACAGCCTCTTCCAGAATTTCACAAACCAAGTCGATATATTTAACCGGAACGTTGGCATTGTTACAACTTAAGTCGATTTCTCCTATGTCAGGTCTTCGAGAGAATAGAACCGATTGGGCAGTTTTTTCCTCTCCTCTCCTTTTATCTAAAAATTGTAGTATTTCAACCAAATAAGCAGCCGGACTATAAACGGAACGACAATGCTCACATTCACAAGTGTCCGTAAGCTGAAACAATGATTTGAGATTGGGAAATTCTTTAGTAACTGCTTCTATTTTATTATTTATTCCTTCTGTATGCAGTGAGGCTATGTTTCGCATCCCGGCAATATCACGCAGGTTCCCAATATTTACCAAAGCAGCTGTATGGGTGGTTTCAGCTTTTTTGTATATCCTCAAAGCTTCTCTTTCCTCAATACCTGCCTTGGGTGCTACTTTCTTTAAAAATTGAGTCTTCCCCAAGGCGACAATGTTTTGTGAAGAATGAATTTTTTCTTCACGTAAAGCCATCGTTTTACTATAATTTGGAATCAACTTGAAAATTCGCTGAACCGATTTCAACTCCTGCTCAACATCTTCTCTTTCGTTTATTGAAACATTCTTTTTATTGAAATAAGAATTGATATTCTCATTGACTAAATCGAAATCCTCGTGTTTATTTAAAAACTTGACAACTTGTTTTTGGTTTTTAAGCAAGGGTCTGTTATCTCTTTGTAGTTGTGCTGTAAAAGCCAATGTAGGAAACTCCTGTTCCATTTTTCTTACTACATAAGAAGAGTAGGTGTCAATTATTTTCTCATCTTTTACCCCTATATCTATTTTTGATAATTCTTTTATCCAATCAGCTTTATTTAACTTGGCAAGCTTTTTAATTTCACTTGCTTTTTTGATGTTTTTAGATTGGGCTACTTTTGAAAGAATATTGCTTTCTAATCCAAATAGCTTGATGAGTTCGGCTTCTCTCTGAACATCTTCTGCGTTCTGTTTGGTTTCATAGAAAATAGGATCGTTTAAATTTTCTATAAATAACTCAAAATTGCCTTTACTCTCTTTTAATATTCGTTTTATTTCTTGGCGCTTATCGTCTCTAAAAAACACATTTAGACGGTTCAGCACTTTTTTAGGATATTCTTCTTTGTAATAATTCTGCGCTTTTTTCCGATATTGAGAAAGCACTTTTAAGTAGTTTTGCAATTCTTCTATAATAGTAGGAGGGACTATCATTTCACTCACTGCTTCCCGAATATCTGATCGGGTTTTTTCAGCGTCAAGCAGGACTATATCATTTAATAAAAGATGGCTATCTGAGTTGACTCCGATATTTAGATTTCCATTTAAACTGAAAGCAGCCCCTCCTTTTATCAAGGAGTTTTTTCTGAATATTGCATAGAAAAAACCAGCGTCTATGTCTGTTAATTTATTTAAGCGATGAGCAACAATCAAATGCTCGATTTTATCAGAAGAGACTTCAAGTTCATTTGAAAGAAAGGTAACATCTTTGTGTTTATCATCCTCTTGTAAATCAGCAATAGCTACTTTATCGGCTAAATATCCCACTTTTTTTACCAATTCATCAAACTCAATGACTTCTATGGGTATTGGTTTGGAGATTTGGATATTTATTTCTTCTCTTTCTGAAGCATTAAAACGGACCTCATCCATTGAAGACTTAAACACCTGTGTATTTCTCTCTTTGGTGAAAACCATCACCCCTATATCGGCAGTTCCTAAATCTCTACCTTTGAGCTGTTCATGACTCCAAAACAATTTGTAATCTCCTGTTTTATTGGTAAAAGTTTCTCCCAAAAGCTGCCAATCCCTCATATTAACATCATAGATGGCCACTTTTAGATTTATTAGGGGATGGCTGTTTACATCAATAACTTTCCCGTAAACTGTATTGTAGTTTTCTCTGTTCGGTTCAGGTTCTGGTTGTGGCTCCGGCTCTGGTTGTGGTGCTGGATCTTTTACCTCCATTTCCTCAATACGCACCTTAGCACCGGCATCTTCCAATAACTTTTTAAATCTTTCAGCTTCTTTCTTACCGAGGTTTTCTGCTACCACACCCAATCTATCAGCAACATCCTTAGATTCTTTAAGCCCAAGTTTTGTCAATTCCTTGATCATCTTAACAACTCTCAGCTTATGTTTTCCCACCGACAAAAACCTTACGAGAAATTCTTTATTGGGATCTTCTGGCTCAGGCTCTGGTTCCGGATCTTTTACCTCCATTTTTTCAATACGCACCTTAGCTCCGGCGTCTTCCAATAACTTTTTAAATCTTTCAGCTTCATTACGAATAAGGTCTTCTGCGACAATACCTAATTTATCTACAATTTCTTTAGACTCTTTGAGCCCCAACCCTGTCAACTCACGAACTAACTTTACTATAGACAACTTGCTTTTACCTACAGATATTAATCTCACCAGGTACAATTCATTTGACTCTTCACCTTTCATTCGTGTAACCTCCATAGTTACTCCTAAACGTTCCAAGTGTTTTAATTGAGCAGCTATAGAATTCGCAGTTCTCTCATTTAAATCTCGAATTATTACCACGCCTTCTTGTGTTCGCTTTTCAACTTCATGCATCCTATCAGCACTTAGGAGTTTCTTTAAAGTTCTAAGAATAACTGCTTGTTTATTTTTGCTGAATGTTATTTTTAATTGAAAGTTCATAGTTTTAAGTTTTTATAGTTTCGCGCCTATAGATTTATATTATTTTAAAATTCTGGTCTTCGTGTTTTTAATTATTTTAATTTGTAAAGCAATTTTCATCAAAACTTCACTGCAAGGTTTATTGCGAACTATCACAATTCATTGGCAACAGTTGTTTCAGCTTCTTTATTCAGGTTTTGTAAGACCGTTCCCCCATTTTTGATGAGATTTTCTACTTTTTGGTTGGGACCTAAAAATCTTAATAAAAGTTTTATAATAGTTGCTTTCTGGCTTGTGACGGGTGATATGTGGACTTGATAGTTCATTGTTTTGAATTTTATAAGTATTTAATCAACCTTAAGCAATTCTTGCATTTAATTGGAGTATTAAATATTCTTGATATTCTATTAAATTTTCCTCTTTTTCTTCTGCTATTTTAAATAATTCTTCTAAAAATAATGCTTCGGCCGCTCTCGTTTTTGCACTTTTAATTCTTACCAACCTACCAAGTCTTTCATCAGTTAAAATCTCATTTAAATCTACTTCGGCACCTTCTTTTTTCGCTTTGGCCCCTAAATATTGTAATGTAGTGGTTGCTCCCCAGCTTTTATAATTAGCACCTTCTTCATATTCTTTTCCACCAGGAACAATAAAAGCGTGTGCCTGCCAGACTAATTTCGCTTCTTCACTTAATTTTTCTAAAGCTTCATTGCCAGCATCTTCCCCCAACTCATTTCTAACATTTTGTGAAAAAATTTCAAAACTTAATTGAGTCTGTGCAGCGTAACCTAATATCGCATCTCGCTTAGGTATCCAAGCTGGAGAAACTTCTTTGCCTGTCTCTCCACTTATGAATGATGGAACTTCTTCCCATTGGTCTTTAATTTTTTCAGGTAATGGAATTCTATCTTTATTCTTCCACAGAAAATCGAGACCACCTTCATGCCAAGTGTGAATCTTTTCATCACTTTGAGTATATATTGAACTTCCATATCCTTCTCGATAACTTGTAGCTATAACTAAATTAACCGGAACACTTAGAGATATATCATTAAGACGATTCAAGTTTTGAGAAGCACCTACGCTTCGATTAAAGTTTTGGGATAAAGGAGATATAAAATCATTATATATTTTCAATTCTGAACCTTGAAACATTTTCCATGCTTGGCTCAAATCATCAATGCCGACTCTGCGACTGACATTCTCCATTAGCTGTTCACGTCCAGTTGAACCTAAATCTACTGCAGTTTGAACCATTGACCCAATTTCTATGGCCGTATGTGATTGCTTTCCCCCTGTATCTTTTAAATTTACTGGGCTGTTTTGAGAATACCCATAACCATTCACCCCATCCCCAATCCCAATCGGATCCGCACTCAACCACCTGCCTAACCACGGCAGATAATACCGGGCACTATGGTATTCCAAACCGGTTTCTTCATCGCGTTCCATCCCGGTGTAGCGGTAGCGTTTGGCGGCGGCTTTTATGGTTTTGTTCTTGGCTTGGTAGGCGGTGGTGCCAAAAGGATGGTATTCTTCATAAGAAATCACGTTGGCTTGATCGTCCAACTCCAATGCAGCCGAACCGAGATGGTTGTGCAATTGGTATCTTACTAATTGTTTTTCCGTACCATCGTCCACCTCATTACGGGTTTCGATCATTACAAAGCGGTGCTCTTCATCCATTAAGCTCAGACTCACGCGTTCCAATCCGGCATCCGTCCCGCTATGTTTTTTATATAGCTCATAGCCAGACACATAAATACGTTCCTCTTTTTTGGTGGGTTCTGCTCCAGCATGAGCCTGGTTTTCGGTTATTTTACGAATACGTTGGCCACTACCGTCGTACTGATAATAAGTAGTTTCAGGGGTGCCACCATCATTTCTTTTTTGTCGAATGGTTTTGACCACTTCTTCTTTAAAATTCCATCCTATTTTTTCCAGATGTGGGAGTTCTTCCAGATAACCATGTTTTTCATGGTGTTTATAGTTGAAGGGATTACTATTGTCACCAATATGCGTACTTTTTAATCGGTTGTTATCGGTTTCATAAACGTAAGTGCGGGTCCAATTTCCACCAGAAGCACGATGTTTCATTTCTTTTATATTTCCGACAGGATCATAATCATAAGACTGTGTAAAATTCCGCAAGGCCATCGGGTCGCCGGGATTCATTTCTTTGAGAAAAGCCTTATCGTTCCAGTTATCGAAATTCCCGAAATCCAAAGTGGAATTATTTTCCCTTCCTGAGGCTCCTATAAGACGATATAGAGCATCGTAAGTGTATTCCGAAATGCCGGTTATTTTTTCATTGT
>DATGSA010000015.1:0-3517 GCA_035303085.1 Flavobacteriaceae bacterium | reverse complement strand
CTTCAATAAACAGGTTTTCCGTCTCATCAAAATTTACAGACTCCTCACGATCCGGCCTTAACGTAGCAATAC
Source organism: Flavobacteriaceae bacterium (assembly GCA_035303085.1). Taxonomy (GTDB): domain Bacteria; phylum Bacteroidota; class Bacteroidia; order Flavobacteriales; family Flavobacteriaceae; genus JAJYSO01. The sequence continues at coordinate 3,445 of DATGSA010000015.1, read as the reverse complement.
TTGGCTGCTGAATGGTTTTCATACACTCCGCTTTCCCCGGCCATTGCAAACCAAACCGCTCTTTACCGGGATCTACCCATTCACCGAGTACCCGCTTTAAGTGATCAAAATCTACCTTGTCTTCTCTAAATACTTCAGGGAACAGTTGTTTCAACTGCTGCTTCTTTTCATCAGTGATGTCCATTGAGCGGAGATCGAGTTTTTCTGGGGATTGGTTGGGCATATTTGTTAATTCTGATTGTACTCGTTTAAAAAATTCTCAAGTGCTTTGTAGTCTTTTTTCATTTGTTCAATCGAAGGCAAAGGAATATTTGATAAGTCACCTTCAAAATGTAAAAATTCAGAAGAATTTGACCAGCCATCACTTACATCCTTTTTTATTTTATCTGTTAAATTCAAACTGGCAACACCACCTACATTTACCCGATAATCGTATCGTTGAATTATACCTTTTAAAAATACTTTTTCGATAGCAGCTTCCCATGTAAGCCTTAAATTTTTATAAAACTCCTCAACTATTTCCCTTTTTTCATCAGGATGTAATCGCTCAGCAACATTAAAATAGTGGGTTAATTTACCTTTAGGTTTTTTCAACATTGATGAGGGTGGTTGCCTTCTAAAAGGCAACCCTTGATCACTATAACCTGAAAAGTTGCTTGAGCTCCAAACATATAAATAATTGGGTTTCAAACCATTAAGATTAGCGCAGTTCTCCAATTTGGTCATAAAATAAATATCATGGGTAAAAACAATAACTTGTCGATTTTTGGACAGCTCAGCAATTATCCTTGCCACATATTCTCGTCTGGTATCGTCTAATGAAGTGACCGGATCATCAAAAATTAATGTCCCATTATTATCGGAGTGACTCACTTCAGCTAAAAAATACGCAATCGAAACACTATTCTTTTCACCATCGCTTAATATGGCTTTAGCTGATAACTGCCTTTGATTTTCCAAAATGATTTCACTTTTTGCTTCTCCGTCTCTTCCCCTTCCTTTTACATCGAATGGCAAATATGCAAGATTTAAAACGCGCAAGTTCTCAGCAAGATCATCTTTTATGATTTCAGCAATATCTGATCCAAAGTCACTTACATTGTCCGTGATTGGCCTGGAATTTAATTGACTGATTGCTACTTCTCTTAATTTGATTTTCACTTTTTTGGTAACAATAGCCTTTATTGTTTCAAAATGATCTTCCAATAGCTTCCTGGCACGTAGTTTTTTAATTTTCTTCTCCAATTCCTCCCGCTTGGAAGGATCTTTCAATGTTTCGTATGCTTCAATCTGTTGTTCATATTTCTCGACCAGTAGACCTAACCCATCTTTAACAGAGACTGAGACAGGTTCAATTTCCTCATTCCATACCTCTCCATTAAAAGCCTTTACAGTTTGTTCTTTAGCACTTGTTAGCGGATCATTTATAGCATCAATACCTTCGAGTAGCTCCGGATTCTGATCATCAACAAGGTTACGGGTCTGCTCTGTTAACAGGTCGTTGATCCTTAACTGTTCAATTTTTCTAACATGTTCATCGCGTTCCGTTCTCTTTTCCTTTAACTGTTCTTCTATATTGTTGGTTATATACCTTTCAAATCTTTTAAGCCGATCTTCAACACTATCTTCATCTAAGGTTTGTTGACACAGTACACATTTTGCCTTTTCTCCTTCAGCTTCAAGAACCGGATATTCCAAGCCTGGATAAGCATGATTGACGCTAAAATATTTTGCTGCATTCCAGAGCTTTTTCCAAGCCTCATTACCGGTACCAGGCAAATCACTGGCAAAATCTTCTCGTAAAATTTTTTGGGATTCTTTAAGTGTATTGATTTTGCTAATTAAATCAGGAAATGCTTCATCTAAATTCTTGTTAATCAATTCATCAATTTTGTTCAGCCTTTCGACTATGCGTTCAAGATCCGTCTTTTTAGAAGTTAAATGATTAATGATTTTTTGAATCTTAGTAGGATCTGTATCAGCAAAAGCCAGTTCTACAGTTTCTAATTCTTCAACTTCTTCCTCAGTCAGTCCTTTTAGTTGTTCTAACTTCTCTAAATCAGTTTGTGGTTGAAGCGTGGAAATTAGTGGGTGGATTGCATCATCTTGCGGAAACTCTTCCAACTTTTGTTCCAAATTCTCAAGCTGATTTTGAAGCTGAGTTACTTCTTCACGGATAATATTTTGGATCTTTTTTTGCTCTTCCGCCATTTGCTTCATTGCCCGTAAATCAGATGGCAAATAAGGAATGTCCAACACTTTACTATCTGTATATGCATCAGCACATTCTCGGTCATAAATACTAATTGAATTCAGTCGTAAATCTGGTTTATCATTTACATTACGCTGAATGGTTTCAGAATCGCCTTTTTTGACAATTTCAATTTCTGCAGTACCTGTACCAGAAGTTTCTTCAAATGCATTAGGATGAATTTCTAAATCCTGTTTAATGGCCCGACACGCTTTTTTTAAGGACCCGTGCATAGCTGGATTTTCCTGCTCCATTTTCTCCGTAGATAATGGTTAGTCCATCTGTCAAAAAGGTCAAAGAACCATCTTCAACTACAGTTCCCACATTTTTTAAATTCGAAAGTTTTTTAATTCGAGCTGGGTCTTCATCACTAATCCCTGTTTGGATTTGATCTTTTTGGAGACGAGTGATTTCATTAGGTATTTCTAAAGCACGTAGAGTTGCAAGAAGGTTTTCTTTAATCTCATTGTGGTCTGTTTCGTTGAGTTCTCCCTTTTCATAAATTCGTCGTAGTAGATCATTCTGCCAGTCATCTAATCCTTCTGCCCATTCCCAAATTTTGTCTCTGAGATTCAACATGCCAACTGATTATTTTTCAACTAAAGCCACGGTTATGAGTTAGTTTGATTCTATGATTTTTACTTGCCGGAAATTCCAAGAAAGAAGCCAATGCAATCAAATCCAGCAAAATATAATGATAACGAACATCCAATTCGTTGCATTAAACTATTTAAGGTCTATAAATTTGATTCCCATACCCAAAGTTCTTCTCTAGTTTTGAACTATTCCTTTCTCTAATTCCTAATAAAATAAATACATGTAGGTTTTATATAATACTTAATAGTACATGAAATTCAACTTTTCTGTAAGGAAACTGCACTTTTCGGTTCATACATATAGAAGATTTGAAATAAACTACTTGGCAAAAAAGTAAAAAGATCATGAGTAATCCAGACCTTGGACAACATCGATACATCTGGCCATACCTCCAGGGAAAACTAAATAAAGAGCACACGGATGATCTGTTCATGTTTTTCCTGTCAAATCCGGAGTGGTTCCACCGGACCGAACGTATAAAGCAGAGATTTGGCGGCCGTTTGAAATTATTATGTCGGCTTCCCCAAAAACTGGGCCAGTTAAAAGTAGAATGTTCGGTTTAATTTAAGAATTCTATCGGTGTTTTATACCCCAAAG
>DATGSA010000014.1:0-12656 GCA_035303085.1 Flavobacteriaceae bacterium | reverse complement strand
GCGGTTTATCTGATTTTTACTCTGGTTTTGATTATTGGTTTATTCAATGTCGGCGGCGCAATTGTAATGGCTATTTTAGACAAACGAGAAAATATCAAAACTTTATATAACCTCGGCGCCAACCTTCGCAGTATTCAACGTATTTTCTTTCTACAGGGAACCCTACTTACCTTAATCGGTGGCGTTTTAGGCCTTTTTGTGGGCGTAATCATAATCTTCTTGCAACAACAATTTGGTTTGGTGATGATTACACAAAACATGCCTTATCCGGTAATCCTTCAAATTGATAATCTGATTATCGTTTTCCTTACGATTATGGTTTTGGGTATTGTTGCCTCCTTCATCGGATCGACAAGAGTTTCTAGAGCGATAAGGATTTAACGGATAGCCAATAGCCAATAGCCAATAGCCAATAGCCAATATCGAATATCAAATATCAAATAACCAATATCGAATAGCCAATATCGAATATCAAATAGCCAATATCAAATAGCCAATAGCCAATATCGAATAGCCAATATCGAATAGCCAATATCGAATAGCCAATATCGAATATCGAATAGCAAATATCAAATAGCCAAGTTTTTGATTATTTCCAAATTCAAATTGTAAAAGCTAACCTGAAAACTTAGCTGCATTCAAGTCACAAATCCAACTTTTAATCATCATCATCATCTAACTTCAACACTGCCATAAATGCTTCTTGTGGAATATCTACACTTCCCACTGAACGCATCCGTTTTTTACCTTCTTTCTGTTTTTCTAACAGCTTTCGCTTACGAGAAATATCACCGCCATAACATTTAGCCGTTACGTCTTTACGCAGTGCTTTTACGGTTTCACGAGCGATAATTTTTGCACCGATTGCCGCCTGAATAGGAATATCAAATTGCTGTCGAGGAATAAGTTTTCTTAGTTTTACACAAATCTTCCTACCCACATCATAAGCATTATCTCTGTGGAGCAATGCAGAAAGTGCATCTACCGGATTGCCATTAAGCAGAATGTCCACCTTTACCAAGTCGGATTTTCGCATGCCTATCGGACTGTAATCAAAAGAAGCATATCCTCTGGAAACGGTTTTTAAGCGATCATAAAAGTCAAATACAATTTCAGCCAACGGCAAATTAAAAAGCAACTCTACTCGCTCTGTGGTCAAATAAGTTTGGTTGACGATTTCTCCTCGCTTACTTATACAAAGCTCCATAATCGGTCCGATATAATCAGCTTTAGTGATAATACTGGCTCTGATATAAGGTTCTTCTACGCTTTCCAAACTGGAAGGATCCGGTAAATCTGAAGGATTGTTGACCAAAATCGGTTTATCCGGTGGCGTTGTAGTGGTATAAGCGTGGTAAGAAACGTTTGGAACTGTGGTGATCACCGTCATATCAAATTCGCGCTCCAGTCTTTCTTGAATAATTTCTAAGTGAAGCATTCCCAAAAATCCACATCGAAATCCAAACCCTAAAGCTGCTGAACTTTCCGGAATAAAAACTACCGAAGCATCGTTGAGTTGTAGTTTTTCCATCGCTCCGCGCAATTCTTCGTATTCATCGGTATCTACCGGATAAATCCCGGCAAAAACCATCGGCTTTACATCTTTAAAGCCCGCTATCATTTCTGTGGTCGGATTTTCTGCATCGGTAATGGTATCTCCGACTTTCACTTCCCGTGCATCTTTAATTCCGGTGATTAGATAGCCAACATCTCCGGTTTTAATTTCTTTTTGAGGAACTTGTTTTAGTCTTAAACTTCCTACCTCATTGGCATAATAATCTTCGTCGGTATTGATAAATTTAATATGCTGATCTTTTTTAATACTTCCCGAAAACACGCGGAAATACGTTTCCACTCCACGGAAAGAATTATATACCGAATCAAAAACCAAAGCACGCAAAGGAGCGCTGGGGTCGCCTTCAGGTGCAGGAACTCTTTCGATAATCGCTTTTAAGACTTCATCTACCCCCTGTCCTGTTTTTGCACTGGCTAAAATTATTTCTTCCAAATCACAGCCTAATAAATCAATTAAATCATCTGAAGTTTCTTCTACGTTGGCATTGGGTAAATCGACTTTATTCAAAATAGGAATTATCTCCAAGTCATTCTCAATCGCTAAATAAAGGTTGGAAATTGTTTGTGCTTGAATACTTTGAGCTGCATCAACAATTAACAGCGCGCCTTCACACGCGGCGAGGGATCTGGAAACCTCATAAGAAAAATCAACGTGCCCGGGGGTGTCGATTAAATTAAGTGTATAATCATTCCCTTCATATTTATAATCCATCTGAATCGCCTTACTCTTGATAGTAATCCCGCGTTCTTTTTCTAAATCCATACTATCCAGCAGTCGACTTTCTTTTTCACGATCTGTAACCGACCCCGTTGCATCCAACAAACGATCAGCCAAGGTACTTTTCCCGTGGTCAATATGAGCAATAATACAAAAGTTACGAAAGTGTTTCATAATACATATCCGAGTTCAAAACTTATTTTGAAAAGTCACAAAGATAAGTTTTTATAATAGATTGGAAGATAAACAATCTGAAACAATATATAAGATTCTGCTTTCATAAAGTTTACTTTCAAAGAAAACACAATCTTCATAGTTCAATTATGATAAAAACAATCAAGAAAAGATAGGAATACGGCAATAAATACCGCTGAAAAAATAAACTTTTGATAATTTAGTAAAGCTGCATTGTGATAAAGGACAGCGTTGTGGTTGGGCTAATGCCCAGCTGTAAGTTTTTATCAGTTCGCTAAAGCAAACCGTAATCGCTCATTTTTCTTATCAAATTAAAGCTCTCTGCAAACCAACCCAGATGAATCCATCCTTCCCACCAAAAGATCTGTCTCCTTTTCTTTTGATATTCATCATACTATATCTTTTTTTTCAACGGACTTTATTTCACCTCCCTATTTCGGGCTTTAGCCCAATTTGAAATCTACTGTTGAACAATTCAAAATTAATAATCTTTCAACTATCCGTATTAAAATCGGAAATAACCATTTTAAACTAAAGCTTAATTCTCCAAGATCACACCAATTCTCTCAAATATTTCATGTTGTTTTTAGCGGTGTTGACCACTTCGGCACCTCTGCCATTGATCATAAGTTTGGCCATAGCTTTGGCAAAACCTCGTACTTGTTTAAGCTTAATTTTAGGTGGCAGGGCAAGAGCGTCCGGATCTGTATAAACATTGATTAATCCCGGACCTTTATGAGTTAATGCCTCTTTGAAAACAGTAGGCACGTTGACAGAATCCCGAATTTCCCACGCTTTAATCTCCATCGCTTCGGCTACTTTTTTAAAATCGGGATTGTGCATATCGGTATTCCAATCCGGATATCCGGCAACCAACATTTCAAGTTGTACCATTCCTAAAGATTCATTATTAAAAATGATGATTTTTACAGGGATTTCATATTGACTAATAGTCATCAAATCACCTAAAAGCATACTTATTCCTCCATCACCACAAAGTGCGATAATTTGTCTTTCCGGCTCAGCTAACCCCGCACCGATAGCCATCGGCATCGCATTGGCCATAGAGCCGTGATTGAAAGAACCTGTGAGATATCGATTCTTTTTGCCTTTGAGATAACGTGCCGCCCAAACCGCAGACATCCCGGTGTCAACAGTGAATATCGCGTCATCATCTGCCAGTTCGTTAAGCACTCCGGCCACATATTCAGGGTGAATTTTTTCATTTTCACTTTTTGAGAAAACATAACTTTCATAATTGCTTTGGTCTTTTTGATAAGCTTCACACATTTCTTTCATGAAAGTATCATCCTCTTTCGGTTTGATTTTTGGCAAAAGAAAATCTAAAGTATCCTTGATCGAACCTTGATAGGCGTAATCAACTTTAGCTCGTCGCCCGATGCGCTCGGCTTTGATGTCAATTTGAACAATCGTATTTTTTTCAGGAAGGAATTCCGAATAGGGAAAATCTGTTCCCAACATCACCAATATATCCGCTTTGTGCATCGCTTCGAATCCGGATTTATTTCCCAACAATCCATTCATTCCGACGGCATAAGGATTATCATCTTTATCGAAAAATATCTTTCCTCTATAACTATATCCCAAAGGCGCATTGAGTTTCTCACAAAGCTCCATCACTTCCTCTTGTGCATCTTTACAACCATAGCCACAAAAAAGCATTATTTTTTTATCCTGATTAAGAAGGTTGGCCAAGTCATTCAAGTCTTCCTCACAAGGAACAATTCGAGTATTAGCGACAAAGTTTTTAGTCGAAATAAAATTCTCATCTATTTCTGCAGAAGCTACATCCCCGGGAAGTCCGACAACCCCCACTCCCCGCTCACTAAGTGCATGTTGAATAGCAGTCTGAAAACCATGTGCAGCTTGTTGAGGCGTATTTGCCATAAAACAATATTTGCTGCAATCGGCAAAAAGCTTAGTAATATTGGTTTCTTGAAAGTTATCCAAGCCCAACTTATCACTGGTTATGGTTGTGGCAATCGCAATCACCGGATTCCCCGAACGATTGGCATTGTACAATCCATTGATCAGATGAACATGACCCGGACCACTGCTGCCCATACAACAACCAATTCCATTTAATTCCGCTTCCATAGAAGCAGCATAAGCTCCGGCTTCTTCATGGCGAACGTGAATCCACTTCAGTCTGCCATCTCTTCTGATCGCATCATTAATCGGATTTAAACTATCTCCAGTGACCGCATAAACTCTGCGGACTCCGGCGTTATACAACATCTCAACAAGTAATTCGGCTATAATCATAAGAAGTAAATTTTAGGTGTGAAACAAAACGGCTTCCGCTTAGTGCAAATCAATTTATTACATTTTAATCTGCCTCAACATACGAAAACAACAACCAAACTTAACCAAAACAACTGTTTATCAATTTAAAACTAACAGATATTAACAATTTAGTATTTCACCTTGAGGATAGACAGATTACCAGTTGAACTCCGTTGGAAATTTAAAGAACCTGGTAATTTCACGAATAAATAATCAAAAGCTTAAGAGCTTAGGGTTTCAAAACTTCCGGCAGACAGTAATTTCAAAATTCGCTCCTTTTTCGGTTTCCTTAGTGCCCCCTGCGTAAGCCTTGGCGCACTCCGTGGTTAATAACATTACGACATTTAGAACAAAACAAAATCATTTGGAATTAATAAAGTAATAAGGTTTTTAAATTGAGGTAGCATATTTGTTATGAAGCTAATAAGGTTTGAAAGCTGTTCACCCTGAAATTTCTGCTCTTTTATAAAATCCAATTCGTAAATCATACGTTAGTTATTCCGCGCTTTCAGCGCTTTAATTTTCGGGATGTTCTTTGATGGATGGGCGCTGCCCATCCCTTTGTTATTATGCCCTTTCAGGACGTAGTGACATTACATTGGAGAAGTTTTTATATTTTATTGAAAACACTTCTGTTCCGTTCAGCAAGCAAAAACCTTATTAGCTTAGTAATAAACCAACTAAGCTCTCCCACAAACCTTATTAGCTTATTTTTTCAGTTCTGCTTCCTACCATTTAATTTGAATTTTGAAATAATAGCAGGCTTGATTATTCTTTTAATATTTTAAATCCGGGCAAATAGATTGGGCTAAAGCCCAAAATAGAATAGAATACCTAAACCCGTTGGATAAATTCAACGGTAATAGACTTAATGCAATGAATATTTATAGAAAATCGACAGTATTTCGATGTAAAGATAGAATCTTTTAGCAGTTTTTATTGAACAAGAAGTCAATCATCTATTACAGTCTGCTATGAAAGATTCCATCGACGAGAGGCTTTAGCCCAACCGCAATGATGTCATTCACTAAAACGAAAAAAATATTCGTCAACGCTATTTTAAACTGATCAATAATTTTCAAACATCTACTAATAAAGAATGTAAGCATGACAAAATATCTCAAGAAAGACATCGTATCGCTTATCAATCGTTTTATTAATCAACTCAATTTGATGATTTCATGGCTGTGTTTTCATAAATTTACCGACTTTTGTTATTGGATATAGTTTTAAATTCTAAAGCAGCTTGTTATGCATATTTATAATGTCACCATCAACATTGACGAAAGCGTTCACGACGAATGGATTGATTGGATGAAAACGGAACACATTCCCGAAATGTTGGCCACCGGAAAATTCACCGAGGCTTTGATGAGCAGGGTTTTGGTTGAAGAAGAGATGGGTGGAATCACGTATTCCGTGCAATATCAAACTAAAGACATGGAAACGCTGCAGCGCTACTATCAAGAAGATGCAGAAGAGATGCGCGCAAAATCAAAGCGATTTGAAGGAAAAGCGGTTGCTTTTCGCACAGAAATGGAAATCATTGATAAGCAATGAGTAAAAAACATAAATATCGCCACAGACAACATCGAAGCGATCCTGTTCGAGCAAAGAAGTTTCTGGGACAGCATTTTTTAAAAGATGAAAGTATTGCACGCCAAATCGGTGAATCCATCACTCCGGAACATGTCAAAAACCTGTTGGAAATCGGCCCGGGAACCGGAATCCTCACCAAATATCTCCTTGAAGAAGATTGGACGCTGAAAGTTATGGAGCTGGATTGGGATTCGGTTTCCTATTTGAAAAACGATTTTAAAAAAGAAAATGTAGCCATCTCTTCAAAGGAATTTGAGATTATTGAAGCAGATTTTTTAAAGTACGATTTAGGAAAACTGTTTCCCGACGAGGAGTTTGGGATTATCGGCAACTTCCCCTACAATATTTCCTCGCAGATATTATTCAAGACCATAGAAAATCGCGAACGCATTCCGGCTTTTAGCGGGATGTTTCAAAAAGAAGTCGCCAAACGAATTTGTGAAGGACCGGGAAGCAAAGCTTATGGAATTTTATCGGTTTTAACGCAGGCGTTCTACGAAGCCGAATATCTTTTCACCGTTCCTCCAGGCGTATTTTCTCCTCCGCCAAAAGTAGATAGCGGCGTATTGAGACTTTTTAGAAAAGAAAATTACCACCTTGACTGCGATGAAAAACTATTTTTTAAAGTCGTAAAAATAGGATTTCAACAAAGAAGAAAAACGCTTAGAAATAGTTTGAAGTCCTTTGGATTATCAGATGAATTGAGAGCTAATCCTATTTTCAACAAACGTCCGGAGCAACTTTCAGTTGAAGATTTCGTAAAGTTGACAGAAATGATCGGGAAAGATCGGAAATAAGTTTGTTTCAAGATCTGCAATACAAAACCCACCTCATTCACCTTTACTTATGCTTTAAAACACAAGCTAAAACAAATACCTTACCTTTGAAAAAAAGTAGAAAATGAACGCTTATTATCAGCTATTAAAAAGAGAAGTCAGAGAAGATGATTCGCATGTTGCTTATTACAAACCCTCTCAAAATGCGCAGGGAGCCTGGAACAACAAGGAACAACACATGGCACCGGCCACCGGAGTAATTTGTAAAGAGTTGGAGCAATTCCAACCGAAAGAAAACATGCGATACGGGCGAATCAGTTTAGATATTTATGGGATGATTTATTTGGATGAATTCACCATCACCACGCGTTGTATCCGTCCGGGGAAAACCATAGAACTGATTGAGTCTATCTTTGAAGCTAAAGGCAGAACTTGCATTGTTGCCCGCGCTTGGCGTATGATTAAAGAAGACACCAGTTCAGTAGAAGGAATTGAAGATCGAAGTATCCCTTCGTTTAAAGATCTTCCAAAATGGGAAGGGATGTCGATTTGGCCCGGCGGTTACATCAAATCTGTTTCAGACAACATCAGAGTGGCAAAACATCAACCGGGAAAAGGGAAGGTTTGGCTTACCAATGATTTGGAAATGGTGGAAGGAGAATCGACCAGTTCTTTTTCTAAATTATTGGGAATGGTCGATACGATGAACGGCGTAGCCCATAGACAAAAAGGGGAGTTTACATATATGTTTCCCAATTTGGATTTGCAAATTCACCTCTATCGCATGCCGAAAGGCGAGTGGTTGGGATTGGATGTGCAACAACAATACGGCGCAGATGGCATCGGATTGACGACAGCAGTTTTACACGATGAAATTGGATCTTTTGGCCATGCAGAGCAGATCTTGACGGTTCGGAGTATGTAGGGTTAATCGATCGAGCGCTAAATTAGGAAAATGAAAATTACCTCGAAAAAATAAGATAATAAGGTTTTCGAATGTGTTTTATTACATTGGTTATGAAACTAATAAGGTTTGATTTTGGGATATTTTATCTTCCCTCTTGAAAAGTGATCAGATCGTAAATCAGTTGGGAAATTATTCCGCGCTTTCAGCGCTTTTAAACTCGGAGTGTTTTTAGGATTGGGCATTGCCCAACCCTTTGATATTTAGCCCTTTCAGGGCGCAGGGGAAATTGAAAAATATAATTTTCGAGTAGAATTGGTTGAGTTCTTGATGGAGTTATTTTTCAATTCCTGATAATAAAGAGGATTTGGTTTGTGGACGGAAACACCCCGCCCGCCTGAGGCGGGCACCCTCCGCCGCGGCGGAGGGAATTGATAGTGCTCTCCTTAAAGCAACGGATCCTTCCGATTGGCTTTCTTCTCGGCTGTTCGTTTTTTCTCTTGTAACCGTTTTTCGTGATATTTTTTTCCGGGTTTTGGTTTCTTTCGCTTCTTGCGTTTTTTTAAAGCTGTTTTCAACTGATTTAAAAATCGCTGTGTCACCATATCTTTATTGCGGTGCTGACTGCGACTTTCATTACTCGACATTTGAAAGACATTATCTTTGGTCAAATAAGACTGTAGTTTTTTCTTTAAACGTTCGATTTGATCTTCATCAAAAACAGAGGTCTGCTTAAGATCCCATTCCAAAATCACTTTGGTATTGGCTTTATTGGCATGTTGTCCGCCCGGGCCACCGCTTAAAACAGCTTTGTAATTGACCTCTTCTAAAAGTTGTTTTTGATTGAAATGCATCTTGTTCGTTTTGTATTGTCCTTATAAAATAGTCTTATATTTACTGAATTCAAAGTTATTTATTGCACAACTTCTGTTTTTTTAGTGAATCTCATGAAAAATTACATAACAATTATCGCTTTATTTATTTTAAGCCTAAGCTGCAAAGCACAATACAACAATATCGTACCTATAGAGAATTATCATTCTTACGTTGAAAATCACAACATTACACAAGGAACCTATTTTAAAGATGTCAATAATGTTTTAAATAAATACGTTGGAACCTGGAAGGGAGAGTTCGATGGGAAACAGTATACGATAAAAGCTCATAAATCATCAAAAACAACAATTTCGGGAAGAATGAAAAAAGATTTAATTTATATTCGTTATACTATAAAAGATCCTAATGACAACATTATTAAAAAAACTATTGATGTTGCTGATGCTCCCGCTTTACAGGGAAAATTGTTTGACGAAGACAATCCTGAAGTTTATACGTTGCTTTATTATGTAAAAGATGATAATGAAGTAGAATGTGGAAATGTGGGTACGATGTTTATAGAAACCTTAAATAATAATACCAAACTCAAATTGTATGTTGAGCCAGACCATATGATTTTTTTCGATATAGAAGGAGAGCCAGATCCTTGTCCAAATGGAAGAATATTTCCGCCATTTCCGGAGGAAGATAATCCTATGATTTTAACCAAGCAAAATTCGCCACAAAGAGGAGCTATTAATAATGATTAAATAAAAGCTCTTTCAGATCAGCTGTTTAATTAGTTTGTATATACTCTTTAACATATATACACAGCTCACCTATTTCACTGTTTTATATTTTATTGCCACACTGTCATAAATGGACTTTCTAATATTATAGGATTTCTGTGTCATTTTCAAAAGCCTTGTTTGCAATAACATAAATTATACATCACTCAAGAAGAAATAATAGTTACAACCGCCCCGAAAATGGCTAAACCTGCGGTTTATCTATTTTGTCCCCACCTTTTTTAAGGTGGGGAGCTTTGTTATTTATTTTTAGATTATTGTAAAATAAGACAGAAGCATTCTTTTGGTAATGAAAAAGGTTGTCTTTACTATTAGGATTTTATAAATAAGCAAACAAAACGGCCTCTGATGAAACCATCAAAAGCCGTTTATATTTTAAGTCAAGAAATTTATTACGCTCTGATCTCGCGATTTTGTATGAGGTCTAAATAAAGATTAACTTTATTTTTGAGTTCTTTTCTTTTTACGATAAAGTCCAAAAATCCTTTTTCTAATAAGAATTCAGAAGTTTGAAACCCTTCGGGTAGGTCTTGCCCTGTGGTGTCTTTAACTACACGGGGACCTGCAAATCCAATCAGCGCACCTGGCTCGGCAATATTGATATCGCCCAACATTGCAAAAGATGCGGTTGTTCCTCCGGTTGTCGGATCGGTGGACAGGGAGATATAAGGGATTCCTGCTTCTGCCAATTGTCCGATTTTCACAGAAGTTTTCGCCATTTGCATCAACGAGATAACTGCTTCCATCATTCTTGCTCCTCCTGATTTTGAAATAATCATTAGGGGGGTTTTATTTTCCAAACAATAATCCACTGCACGCGCAATTTTTTCTCCGACAACAGAACCCATCGACCCGCCGATAAAGGTGAAATCCATACACGCAATCACAAGATTTTCTCCTTTAGATTGTCCGACAGCTACTCGAACAGCTTCGGTTAATCCGGTTTTGTCTTGTGCCTCCTTTATTCGGTCGGTGTATTTTTTCCTATCCTCAAATTTTAAAGGGTCTTTTGATGACAAATTTTTATCCAATTCCCTGAATTTATTATCATCAAAAAGAATCTCAAAATATTCTCTGCTTCCTATTCTGACGTGATAACCATCTTCCGGGCTTACCCACAAGTTTTCTTTTAATTCGTCGGCATCTACTACTTTTCCGGTAGGAGATTTATACCACAAGCCTCTTGGGATATCCTTTTTATTTTTGGTATCCGTCTGAATTCCTTTTTCCTTTCGTCTAAACCAAGCCATACATTTGAATTATTTTCGATTAATATATCCTCATTACCAGATTCTAAAAATCGGTTCGAAGAATTCGACTAAGCAAACTTACTAAATTATTTGCTTAACGCATCTATACAGTTAAGGTCTTCAAAAGCTTTTTCCAAGCGATCTCTGAACGCTTCCTCTCCATGACGCAACCAAACTCGTGGATCATAATACTTTTTATTCGGACCGTGTTCGTCATCGGGATTCCCTATTTGTGTTTGCAAATATCCTTCGTGTTCGTTCATATAATCGCGAACGCCGGACATAAAAGCGAACTGTAAATCGGTATCGATATTCATTTTGATCACCCCATATCCAATTGCTTCGCGGATTTCCTCTTGTGAAGAGCCACTTCCCCCGTGGAAAACAAGGTCTAAGTGATTGTGTTCCAAATCGAATTTCTTACTGACATACTCTTGAGAATTTTTCAAGATAATAGGACTTAGTTTAACGTTTCCGGGTTTATAAACTCCATGAACGTTTCCAAAAGCAGCCGCGACGAGCAATTGTTCAGAAATTTTGCTTAATTCTCCATAAGCTTTTGCCACATCTTCTGGCTGCGTATAAAGTTTAGCATTATCGATTCCTGTATTGTCCACACCATCCTCTTCACCTCCGGTCATGCCCAATTCGATTTCCAGCGTCATTCCCATTTTTTTCATACGCTTGAGATACTTGGCACTGGTTTCGATATTTTCTTCCAGACTTTGCGGACTCAGATCAATCATATGAGAACTAAATAATGGTTTTCCGTTCTTCTGATAAAACTCCTCCCCTAAATCCAACAGTCCGTCAACCCAAGGTAAATTTTCTTTGTGACAGTGATCGGTATGTAAAATCACTGTAGCACCATAAGCTTCGGCAAGATCGTGGACGTGTTTAGCCCCTGTTGCTGCTCCTAATATTGCAGCCTGCATATTTTCATTACTCAATCCTTTCCCCGCATTAAAAGCTGAGCCCCCGCTGGAGAACTGTAAAAACACCGGTGAATTCACTTTCACCGCAGTTTCCATCACCGCATTGATACTGTTTGATCCAACAACATTGGCGGCCGGGAGTGCATATTTATGCTCTTTTGCGTGTTTAAGAATAGCTTGAACTTCTTTTCCGGTAGCAACTCCGGGTTTAAACTGATGAGACATAATATATTGTTGTAAAAATTCAATTACAAAATTAAGAAAATAAACGGTTTAGAAGGGGTAATTTATCCCAACATTTAAAACCGAGTGTGACAAATTGTAATTTTCGAACCATTTCTTCTTATCGTAAGCCGGGTCATAGGTTTTAAAACCCAAATCCAATCGAATTACAAAAAACTCAAAGTCATACCGAAATCCTATTCCCGATCCTACGGCAAGTTCTGATAAGTCTTTGAAGGAATTAAATCTGGATCTGTCATCTGTAGTGTTATCCAGGGCATTCCAGATATTTCCTACATCGATAAACACCGCACTGTTAAGTGCTGCAAATAAGTTGAAACGATATTCCAGATTGAAGGCTAATTTAAAGTTGGCTTCATTAAACTCGTTTGGTCCTCCACTGCTTCCCGGTCCTAAATCATAAGGTCTCCAACCTCGGTTATCATTTGAACCCCCTGCAAAAAAACTACGCACAAACGGAATACTGTTGGAATTTCCATAGGGAATGGCAATCCCTCCCATCGCTTTGACCGCCAAAACATTTTTACTT
>DATGSA010000013.1:0-2210 GCA_035303085.1 Flavobacteriaceae bacterium | reverse complement strand
CCACAATAATCATAATGGTGATAATCAACGCAATATTAAAATCAAAAAGGGAAAGCCATTCAAAAATTGAGGGATATTGCTGGATAATGGTTTGCGCATCCAAAGTAGAATCGGTTTGGTGATAAACTTTTACACCCACTTCTTCTATTTTATCAAAATCATCTACAAACACTTCAAACCCACCCACTTCTTCAGCATCCCATTTATTCAGTCTTTGGAGTTGTGTGATATCCGAAATGACAAAGGTTTTATCAAATTCGCGAAATCCAGAGTTGAATATTCCCACCACGTCAAAAGCCACCAAACGCGTGCGTTCTTGTTCTTCGGCATTCATAAAATACACAATCACCTTATCTCCTATCTCAAATTTTAAGCGATTGGCCATAAATTGCGAAAGTAGAATCTCGGTACTGTTTTTTGCTCCTTCTGGATAGTTGGGCAATCTGCCTTCTAATAGATATTCCTCAAAATAATCCCATTTATAATCTGTTCCGACTCCTTTGACCACAACGGCTTCAAAATCTGTCTCCGTACGAATCACCCCGTATTTCGTAGCAACCGCCTGAACATGACTCACTTCGGGAACTGCGGTAAACTCCGGATAAAAATCTTGCTCTTTTGATATTGGATTTTCCGTAACTTGCGCACTGCTGTTATCTAAATTGCTGATGGTAATATCGCCGTTAAAAGCTTCAATTTTATCACGGATTTTCTGTTTTAAGCCGATTCCGGTAGCGACGGAAATCAACATCATAATTACCCCCAAAGCAATAGCGGTCACAGCAATTTTAATAATTGGTGCAGAAATGCTATTTTTATAATCTTTGGCGCTAATCAGGCGTTTAGCAATAAAATATTCAAACTTCAAAAGTGCTTATGTTTTTTCAATTCTTCAAAAATACAGTTTTTCTTGTTCTTGTCTTAACTTTTTCCTGTTCAGGTGCCTCCCAAAATCAGGAAAATTCAGAAAAAGAACAAACATCGGAAAAAAATACCTCAACTTCTCAGGCTATAATTGTCGGAGCCAATCGAACTTCGCAATATTTAGATCTACTTAAGGACAAAAAAGTTGGTGTCGTAGGAAATCAAACCTCAGTTATTTTTAAGGAAAAAGAACATATACATCTGGTAGATTCCTTGTTGAATTTAGATGTGAACATCACCAAAGTTTTTTCTCCTGAACACGGTTTTCGCGGAACGGCCTCTGCCGGGGAACTGGTGGATAGTGAAATAGACAAAAAAACGGGATTACCGATCGTGTCTTTATATGGAAGTAATAGGAAACCTAAAGCTGAGGATTTAAAAGATGTCGATTTGTTGGTTTTTGATATTCAAGATGTTGGTTTAAGATTTTATACGTATATCTCTACGTTGCATTATGTGATGGAAGCTGCAGCAGAGCAAGATATTCCGATTGTGGTTTTAGATCGCCCCAATCCGAATGGGCATTATATCGACGGACCAATTTTGGAGGAAGAACACAAAAGTTTTGTCGGAATGCATCCTGTTCCGGTGGTTCATGGATTGACCATCGCCGAATATGCGCAAATGGTAAATGGAGAACAATGGTTAAAGAATGGCGTTCAAACAGATTTGACGGTTATTAAAATGAAGAATTATATCAAAGGACAAACCTATTCGTTACCGATTAAACCTTCCCCGAATCTACCTAACGATAAATCCATCAACTTGTATTCAAGTTTGTGTTTTTTTGAAGGCACCAATGTCAATGCCGGTCGCGGTACGGACTTACCTTTCCAGGTGTTTGGTTCTCCGACATTAGATTCAACTTATTATGAATATTCCTATATTCCAAAATCCAATGAAGGCGCCAAAAACCCGAAACATGAAGGAGAAACCTGTTATGGAAAAAACCTTCGTTTTAGTCCGTATTTAGAGGAAATCAATTTGGAATGGTTGATTGAAGCTTATCAACATACTGAAAATCCCGATGAGTTTTTTATTCCTTTCTTTGAAAAGTTGGCTGGAACAGATCAATTGAGAACACAGATTGAAGCAGGCTTATCTGAAAAAGAAATCAAAAGAACCTGGGAAGCGGGTTTAACAGATTTCCGCAAACGCAGCATGCCTTATTTATTATATTAAAGGGAATAAACCAGCTGAATCTCATTATAATAACTAAATTTGATTAAATCTAAGCCAAACATATTTTGTTTTGAAAGTATATTATTCGTTTTTGCTGATTCTTG
>DATGSA010000012.1:0-7154 GCA_035303085.1 Flavobacteriaceae bacterium | reverse complement strand
AAGTGAACAAGTGAACAAGTGAAGAAGTGAACAAGTGAATTGGTTAATGAACCTATCAATATTCTGAATTGGATAATCTTGTTTAATTGTTTCTTCGCAGATTGGCCAATTTGCAAATTCGCTAAGTCGCAACGCGCCCTTCGCAACTCGCCCTTCGCAGTTCGCCGTTCGCCCCCTCGCAGATCGCTCCCTCGCAGTTCGCCCCCTCGCAGATCGCCCCCTCGCCAATCAACGTTCTAATCAACTAAACGACTAATCCAGTGAGCTTGCGAGCCTAAACAAATCCCCAAATCGTTTTCAAAAAATCCGCGTAATCTATCTAATCTGCGGAATCCGCGTTCTTCTCCTTCAACAAAAAGAAATTCCGAATCAATCGATCGCGATGGGCTCGTTGATCCGGTGAAGCGATGTTATTATCAAAACGTTCTTCGCGAATAATTTCATAGCCTTGCACTAATTTTTCTACTTCTTCCATATTTTTATCCTGAAAGATAATTCCAAAATAGTCTTCTTGTGGAAGTGTTGGGTTTTCCGGAGTGATAAGGGGAATTGGTTCTCCATAATCCCAAATAATCCGCGGTTCAAAACTTCCGTATTCGTATAAATTGAAGTTTTCTTTTTTCGCTTGAGTTTTCAGATTGGAAATAGGGTTAGCCATTGGATTGTGATGTAAACTATCTGCCAGTCTAAACCCGAAACTCATCACAATACAAACAATCAGTATGTTGCTATAGAAAACCTTAGGATAATTCTTTTTCCTTAAAAAATAAATTGTTGCAATTCCGGCACTTAATAAACCTACTGAAGTAATGATAAACCAAACCCAAGTAGAGCCTTCGGGTTGAACTACAAAATAGGCTCCCACAGGAAATACTATACAAACCAAGGCGATGAGGCCGTGATTGAAATAGACTACCGCAGTTTCTTTTAAGGGAAGGTCTTTAAATCTCCGAAATAGATATTCTACATAAAAAGAGGTGTTGAGGGCTAAGGGGAATAAAACGGGCAATAAATACCTCGATTTTTTCTCGGGAATTACAGACAGTAATATCACTGAAAATATCGTCCATAGAAAGGTGAAAAAATAAGCTTTCCGATTGGATACTCGGTTTTTCAGATAGGGGAAAAGCAAACTGACAAAAGCCAAAATAGTCCAAACCCCGGATTGCACGAAAAAGCTCCAGTAATAATAGAATGGTCTGACGTTGTAACTTCCCCATCTGGAACTTTCGACTGTAATCGTTTCTACAAAAGCAGCAGGGTCGGCTAATCTGGCATAAATAAACCACCAACCACCAGTGCCCATCCCGATTATAAGAAAAAGAATAATTGGAAAAACGCGTGACTTAAAGGATTTAAATCCATACACAACTCCGAAACTCAGCAAGAATGGTAAAAATAAGGCGTAAGGAGAAACAGGCCCTTTACTCATAAAAGAGAAGCCAAAAAACAGCGCGGCTAAAATCACGTTTTTGTACAATGCTTTGTCCGTTGTGAAAAACTTCCACAAAAAATAAATACAGATCAGCATAAAAGTGTGGGTGTATATATCCCATTGGTTAGTTCGTCCGGAAAAGATGATATAAAAACTCGTTGCAAAGATCAGTGTACTGATAAAAGCTTGTTGCCGGGATACTTTGAGAAGGGGAGTGAATTTAAAAATCGTCCAAGTTGCCAAAAGACTTATAAAAGCTGCGGGTAAACGCATGACCACAAAACTTTTAAACCCGAACAGATAACCGAAAACTGCTGTAATCCAAGTGGGCAAAGGCGGTTTTTCATAACGCGGTAGATTGTTCATCGTGGTTAAAACCCAATGTTTTAAGTTAACCATCTCTCTGGCAGTCAACATATTTCTGGTCTCCATCATGTTGAGATGTAGCATATCTAAATTGACAAAAAATATGGAAAAGACAACCAGAACAATCCAAGAAGTGTAGTTTAATCTTAGTTTAGGCATATTGTTTATGAATTAAATAAATGTTTCTAAAATAAATAATACTTCCTGCAAATTGACCGACAAATAAAACCGGATCTAAGCGAAAAACGGCATAAATTAAAATCAATATCGATCCGCATAAACTCAATAACCAAAATCCTAAGGGGAGACTGGACATTTTTCTTTTTTCCGAATAAAGCCACTGATAAATAAATCTAAAATTGAATATAAACTGGGAGCTTATTCCTAAAATCAGCAACCACGGGGAAATTTCTTCTTTTGAAAACAGCAGTCTTAAATCAAAAGTGTTATTATTAAAGAAATAAATTCCAATAAAAAACGGAAATAACCAAAGGAGCCAAATTAGAAAATCAGGAGCTTTTCGCCATTGTTTTTGGAGTTGAATATTTCTGATATAAATAAAATAGGTGATGGATTGTCCCATCATGATGGCAAAATCATTTCTGAGATAACCGTAGATAAATAGTAAAAAAGCAGCCAGCAGACTGATTTTCCAAAACAGGGTAGGGGTCAACACTTTTTTCTGGCGTTCAGAAACAACCCATTGGATAAGAAGCCGCAAGGAAAACAATCCTTGTGCTAAAAATCCAATTCCAAAAATAACCCAGTTACTCATCCTTTATGCAGTACTTTGTAGTTAATATATTTTTTCTTCATCCATAAATAGGCGAAACAATCGATCAGCGGACCGAATAATCTGTTGTGGAGATGAAATTTTGATTTTCCCGCAATCCTCGGATAATGTCGCACGGGGAGTTGTTTTACTCTTCCGTTTTGCAATAAAATCATCGCCGGAAGAAATCTGTGTAATCCTCGAAACATCGGAATTTTTTTAGCGTAGGAAGTTTTTATCACCTTCAACGGACAACCGGTGTCATCCATGCCGTCTTTTGTAAATGCACGCCGAAAAAGATTGGCGAATTTGGAAGACATGTTTTTAACGAAAGAATCCTTTCGACCTTGTCGCACGCCATTGACCAAATCGAAAGTACCAATCTTTTTGAGCAGTAAATTAAAATCTTCGGGATCGGTTTGTAAATCGGAATCAATATAACCCACAAACGGACTTTTTACATAATCAAATCCCGCTTTGATAGCTGTACTAAGTCCCTTATTTTTAGAAAAAGAGATATAATGAAAGCCTTTATTTCGCTGACAAATTTCTTGAATCAGATTTAGACTTTGATCTGTTGACCCGTCATCGACAAATAACACAGCGGTTTTTTTAATAGCAATTTTCATGTATTTCAAAAGCGCTTCTTCAACCCGATGAAGATTCTCTGCTTCGTTATAAACTGGTACGATAATGGTAAAATCGACTGACATAGATGAAAATATAAACGGTAAATATATTATAATTTTAAAGTAGGGGATTTAGTTTTAGTAAATTGTTTTGGGCTTAATTTACAAAAAAGACAAATAATTGCTTTGAAAAGATGCTTTTGAGAGAATAAGATATGAGAAATTGGTTTTTTGGTTTTTTGGAGTAGAAGTCTGGTTTCGAAACTGAAATTCTTTTATAATTTGACAAGGATTGTTAACTGGTTAGCCTCGCCTTGGTCGTTGGGTTAGGCGGTTAATTAGATAGACCGTGGGATTGAATAGGAATAGCAGCCCTGTACTGGGTTTTGTCGAATTATGACGTGGATGGAGCGGATTAAGGCGGATTTTATTAGACACTTTATAAGTATTTTACAAGAATGACTTTTTTTACTTCGAATTACCACCTGGCGTGTCATTCCAGACATGTTTGTTATGCCCGGCTTATTTGGGGACGATTCGGAAATGCGGAATTTAATGTTATGGAACTGGAAGTTTTAACAGTGAACAACTCAAAACAGAAATTATAAATTTCAATTGAAACGGGTAAGCAGTAATGGTTATCGCTTTGAAAGATGATATCCTCAGCAAACTTCTGCTGTGTTAAAACTCTTCAAGCGAAGGGAGTGGTAGGTTATTTGGTGAGCTTTTGTGAAAAGTTATTTCAGTAAAATCAAACAAACAAAAAAAGGAGCAGAAATAACTCCACTCCTTTGTTATTAGATTTTATCAGCTGTTATTAACCTTTATAAGTCAATACGCGTCCCCAAATATCATTGGTTCCCCAAATTCCTTGTCGGGTTGCCTCTAATTGGACGAGTTGACTGTGATCGACAAACAAATTTACTTCAGGGCCATAATTTTTAATGTACCATTTGAAAACTTGTGGATCAGCCGCTTCGAACATTACATTTTTTAAACCTAAATCTCTGATAAATTGAGCTGGAACATCTACTTTCCAAGGTTCTGCATTTTCAGTAACCCCTTCAGATTCCATCATAATTATATAAGCTCCGGCGTCTAAGAATTTTTGCGCTTGACGGGTGGCAAATTCCACATCCTGAATACCTTCTGTTTCATATTCTGCAGCAGTACCATCACCTCCGGCACCAAACTGTACACCGATTTCAGGTTTTGCTCTTAATCCGGCTTTTTGAACTTCCTCAATAACGCGTTGCCAATCGGAAGTAGGAATAGAAATAAATCCGGTTGATATTTCAATAATGTCGAAACCTAATTCTTTGACTTCTTGAATATATTTTTTAACCGCATCTTTTCCTTGGGTTAATATGTATTCCATAAATCCACCGGTTGAAACCAGTACACCGTGTTCGTGAGCGAGAGTATTCATCTCTCTGATTTTTTCTGGGTTCATCATCGTAAAAGCCCCACCGGCAAATTTTATACTGTCGACATAATTTCCGCTCATATCCAAAATATCTTGGAAATATCGAATTCCAAAATTAGAATAATAAGCTGCTCTGATTTCTGTCAATCCGATGTCGCGTGGTTTTTCTTGTCGCTCATTGCGTCTTAACCATTTAAAACCAACGGGATGAGTGATAAAATCTTTTTTCTCTGTCGTAGTTTTTGCCGCTCCGGCTGTTGCTACATATTTTCCATTTTCTTTCATAATATTTATTTTTATAAATTAAACATCGCATTAAATAATCCTTTATAAAACTGCTGACATTTCTTCTACATCACAGTTTTTCAATACTTTCATCAACGCTCTGATAGAGTGATTTTCTAAATTTTTTACCATCGTGATGATTTGTTGTCCAACTTCCTCACAGATGAAATCTTGTGTTAGTAATTTAAATTTGTGTTCGATGGTTTCCCAAGAAGCAGGTCGGGTATGAAATCCTTCATAATCTGTCTTCTCGATGTGATATTTCTTGCCATCTTTCATGCTGATTGTAATATCACAAACCATTTCTCTGGGGAAGCGATCGGAATATTCCTTTTTCTCTTTGACTTCTACCTTTTGTAAAAGTGTTTGAATATCCTCGCTTTGAATGCGTTCGGGTTCATACTGAGCAGGGAGAACATTTCCATCTAAAATCATCGCTGCCATCATATAAGGTAAACTGTGGTCCGCTTCTTCTTTTGTGCCGATGTTCTTTTTACCACCTTCTTCCCCTCCGCCAATAATATTAAAGGCGACATCAAACGTATTTAGCTCTACTTTTTCAATGTTTTTAGGATCGATGTTGTTTTCGCTCATCAATTCTTGAATTCCCTCTAAAGTAGATTGAGAGTGAATTTCCGCATTGTATTTTTTGATGATGGTTTTGGTAACGCGCTCTAAATCTTCTTTACTCCAGTCCAAGTTAAAATCTCCTGCAATGGTTTCTTTGAACCCTTTATTTCCTTCGAAGACTTCTTCCGGTCCGGTGATTCCATATTTAGCAAGGAAGGCAGAATGGGTGGAAGTCCAACCTGTAGAAGGAAAAGCCATTCCTTTCCAGTGAGAAAGATTTCCCGTTCGCGTAACTCTCAATGCATTATAGGCTGTTGCTGAAATCGCGATGGCATTAGCAGTTTCCTCTTTTGTCAATCCCAAAGCATAAGCTGCTCCGGCGGCTGTTGCATAATTTCCTTGTACGGTATGGTCATATCCTTTGTCGCGAACCGGTGCTTCATCACTTAATCGACATTGAACTTGATAAGCGATGGCTAAAGCGGTTATAAAATCTTTTCCGGATTTATCGGCGTATTCTGCCGAAGCCAATAAACTACCGATATTATCTGACGGATGACAGGTTTCATTTTTGGCTAGATAACTATCGTTGAAATCTAAATAACGTACCAAAAAAGAGTTGTAAAACGCTGTTCTGTCCGGAGCTGTTTTGCATCCACAGCCGATTAAACTGGTCAAGGGATTTCCGCCAAAATCAATGATTTGGTCTTTGAGCATTTTTACCGGTGCCCCTTCTTGAGCACCAATCGCGCAAGCCAGAGAATCCAATAATCGGATTTTTAACTCTTTGATTGCTTCTTGAGAAAGATCGCTGAACTTTCTCGTATTCACAAAGCTTGCTAATTTTTGTACTTCAGTCATAATCTTATGGTTTTGTGATTCCGAAGAATCGGTTTATATCCTTTGTTTTGTAGCCCAAAGATACGAGCATGATACGCTGAAGTCAATAAGGCAAAGGCGATAGGAGTTATAGCCAAAAGCGATAAGTCAAGAGAAATAATTCAATTTAAAATAATAAGAGAAGTAGATAAATAAGATGTTATCTTTCGTATGATGATTAAGAGAGTGGTTTTTTAATCTTTCCTGAGTTATAATTTTTGCGAATGCAAACAGTGCAAACTCTTCAAGGGGTTTGAAACCCTTGGAGAGTTCATGGCGAAAATACGTCTGTAATTAAGCAGTCTCAATCAAATAGCAGAGCAAACTTCCTTATTTAAAACAGCAGGAACCTTACCTGCTTGGTAATTCAAATAAGTTTGAATCGCAAGCTGTCCTTTCCCTTGGCAAGGAAAGGAGCTTTTGATTCTGATTTTTTAAACTTAAAAGCAAAAAACAATCTGCATTATTAAGAAAAAACACATAGTTTCTTCAATAAGAAAAATGGAATAAATGAACCAAAACAGAAGCGCTTATCTTTGATTTACAGTTACTTAAAACCAAAAAGCAAAGCTCCCCACCTTAAAAAAGCAGGGGATAAAATAAATGAACCGCAGGTTCAGCTATTTTCGGGGCGGTTGTAACTGTTATTTGTCCTGACTTCGACACTGGGACACCCTAAATGAGATTTTCCCAAAAATCGTCTTTAAACAATTTTTCTATGGATTTGTGTTCAGGTGTCAAAAACATATTTTTCTCTATAACCCTTTCGCTTTTTGGCAGCCGCACTCTTAC
>DATGSA010000011.1:0-2829 GCA_035303085.1 Flavobacteriaceae bacterium | reverse complement strand
TCGATAGCATTGACATTAAACACGCCACTTTCCGTTTTGTGATCTCCGACAAAATAACGGATGCGATTCTCTTGAAAATCAATTGAAGAAACGGCAATTTTAAAATCAGGCCATTCAAATTGTGAAATTTCACTATTGATTTCTTCCACTTGCTCCTCATCAACAAGGGCCTCCTCAGTTTCTACATGAAGCGCCAATACAGATTCCTTAAGCGCGACAGTTCCTATTTCGATTTCATTTTCTCTTAGATTTCCTTTATTTAATTCTACAAGAAATTCACCAATTTCCACGTCGGCAATCATCTGATTTGGAATCGATTCAAAGTTGACAAATACATTAACCAATTCCAGCTTCTTCGCCTCTAAATAGGGCAACAAGGTTGCTTCTTCTTCAGTAGCTGGTAATAAAGACGGCGTCTGTACAAGATTGATATAGGTATTGTGCAATGAAATTTCCGAAGCGCGAAAATCCATGGTTTCCAAGTCTGTTTTTTCCATGCGCAGGGATAAATTTCCTAACTTCAAATCTGCATCTATACCTAAGACAGAATCTTTAAAATTCACATTAAAATCGTTGAAAAACACATCACCGATACTAATTTTAAAAGGTTTTGAAGTGGTGTCTGTTTCTTTGACAACAGATTCATCCGAAGCAAACGCATCGATAAGAAATTGAAAATTATACCCTTGAATGGTATCCATTCGTGAAATATTGGCTTGAACGCCTTCCCATTTTAGATAGTCAATTCCGATTGCATTTCCCCGAATTATTGGAAGCAACGGAACATCGGCTTCCAAAGCTTTAGAATAAAATAACGTATCACGGTTTGTATCTTCCAAAAAAAGCTCTTCTAAAATGACATTTCCGCCAAACGAAATGTAAAGTTTTCCTATTTCGACTTTGGTATTTGTTTTATCTGAAACAAAGGTAGCGGCTCGCTGGACAATGAGATTCTGTCCCCAAGGACTCCGAATAAAAAGCAGTAGCAATATCACTAAAAGTATCAGGATTCCGAACGACCAACCAATTATTTTTAATAATTTCTTGCCGAGCGTTTGTTTTTTTGTTTTTTTATGTTTCAATCGTTTCATGAAATTTTACTGATGCCACTTCAAATAGTTTAAAATTCTGTCAATAAATAATAGAATCCTTTACAAACAAAGGTTATAAAATTAATTTAATGAAATAATTATAAGTTTGTTAAAATAAATACGGAAAAAATAGGGAATTTAATGGATAGTTAGTAGATTTGCAGATAATTACTCCCCACAGAATTAACTTTTACGTAACATTTATAACACTATTATAATGAGAATAAAACTATTTTTGATTGCTATTCTTACTTCTGTTGGTTCGAGTTTATACGCTCAAGTGGGGATTAACACCACAAATCCGCGAACGGCCTTAGAAGTTGCAGGAACAGCCCAATTATTAGAACTCGAAGTTGAAGACATCCCTGCTGTCAGAGACGATCAGAAAACCACATTTTTAATCCAAACGAGTGATGACTCTATCTATGCTTTAGATGCTTCCAATCCTGAATCAACCGCATTGGCTTATTTGATGGTATACAACTTGTCAAATCCTCTAGGGGATTGGGTTCTAAATTTTAACACTTTAATTCCTGCCGATTCTTACGACGTTTTTGCTATTTCAGCATTTTATAACAGTGAATTATCCTCAGCGGATGGAAACAAATGGTTTACGATTCCATATTACGCTGCTTTTGTTCAGGGAGGCACTTGGAGATTGATAGCCGATTATCCGGGATTCTCAAATCGATATTCAGATGCCGGAACTTGGACAATTACCGTTGCAATATATTCTAAGACTCTATCTAAAAATCTTGGAAATCGAACCGTTAACATGAGCGGCAGTGGAACAGGTACTGCCACCACACCTATATTAGATTAATTATGAGAATCTTTTACATTCTATTATGCTGTCCCTTTTTCCTAACTGCCCAAGTTGGCATCGGCACGGATAATCCTCAAGCCGATCTCGATATTGAAGGGAGTTTGCTCATTCAGGGAAACACCAAAATTAAATCCATTAACAGCATTGGTCCTACCGAAGAAGGGTATAAATACTTAATGCGACTGCCTAATTCAACGCTGGCAGGAGAGATTCGACGCTTAGATGTTGACAGTTTAACTGTTGCTCCTGTAAATGTTATCAATTATACGTTTACGAATTTCCCTTTGGATAACCTGCAGGATGTGGATTTACAATATGACAGCAGTAAATATATTGTAGCACTTGCCAACTTTCAGTATGACGGTTATCCCATTCAAAAAGAGACTATATCCGGAAATGAACGTTCTATCGGAAACTTTGTCAGTAGAACCTTTATTAACAACGGAACCTGGCATTTAGAAATTCAAAACAGATCTTTAGATCTTGCTGCCGGTCAATCCTTGACATACCATGTTACGCTTGTTGTTTATGACCGTTCTTATTTCAGGCAATTAGAGCCGGTAAATGTGAATATGGGAGGTCAAAACACCGGAACAGCTCCACAAGCACCAAACTTTTAAGCATCAGAAAAATGAAAACACCACTTTATATAGTACACGTTTTAATCATGAGTTGCGGATTATTTTCTTACGCACAAATAGGAATTAATACCGATACTCCGACAGAAACCTTAGATGTAGACGGAAAAACCATCGTCAGAGAACGGTTGTATCTGGAAAACCCGGAGGATGCTGAAATTCAGCACCAAGAACTTTTGGTTAAAAGAATTGACAAGAGTTGGGCGCTTCACAACGTAAATACTGCAAAATACGGTCCGGTAAATTATACACAGATTAAATTTGAAAACGTTCC
>DATGSA010000010.1:0-2729 GCA_035303085.1 Flavobacteriaceae bacterium | reverse complement strand
AAGAATAAAATCTTTCAAGGGCGAGCTATGTTTTAGAACCAACGATTTTCACTGTAAACAAGTAAAATCCAATTTTTATTTTGAAGTCAATCTATAAATATTAGAATTTTGCGCTTAATTTAGAGAGTTGCGGAATTAAGGATCCTTCACGCGGGAGCGATTGTGAACAAGTGAAGGAGTGAACCTGTGAAGGAGTAATTATCGGGAGGGGTATTGTTGAAAATAAAATGTAAAAAACATTTCATAGAAGCTACCTCATTAAAATGGAAGAGCTTTTGTGTTATTTCCCAATAATCAGATTTAAAAACCCAAACTCTCTCATCCTTGAAAAAGGAGGGGATAAATTAGATAAACCGCAGATTTAGTTGTTTTTGGGCGGTTGTAACTATTATGTTGCTTCTTGATACAGTCACAATCAAGTAGCACAACAAACTTCCTACTTCAAAACAGCAGGAACCTTACCTGCTTGATAATCAAACAAGTTTGATTGTCAAGCAGTCCTTTCCTTGAAAAAGAAAGGAGCTTTTGTTTGAGGAAAATTATTTGTGTGGATTTCTAAATATCAACTCTGCGGCTCTCTGCGGTTCTTCGCGGAACTTTGCGTGACAACTCTGCACTCTGTGAAACCTAAAAATCTTGTTTGCGGAATTTCAGCTCACAATTCACAACTCACAATTCACCATTTTCACTTCTTAACCAACTTCCCTGTTTTAACTTCTAACCCATTTTGACTGAGTTGGTATAAATAAACTCCTTCAGCAAGCTGTGACACATTCACTTGTTTGATTGCTTCACTTACTTCTTTACTTAACAACACTTTCCCGGAAAGATCATAGATATCTATTTGTACGGGATTGGTGAGGTTTTCTATATAAAGAAAATCGTTGGCTGGATTGGGATAGAGAGTCAAATTCGTTATCTGTTGGTCATTAACGGACATATAAGGCACATTCTGAAAATGGGCTTCATCTCCATTATCATTGATGACAATTAACTCCTTGTGCTCCTCCAGTTGGTTGATTGTATAAGAAAAATGAAAGGGATGGGAAAAATCGTGTCCTAAATATAAGTCACTATTATTCCAAAATTCATAAAAATAAATTCCCTCTAAAATTATATTTTCCTCTAAATTACAATATGAATTTGTTGTTTCATCTAAACGAACCCTATTGTTCATAAGAAACAGCAAAGGCTTAATATAAAACTCATCTTCTCCTTCCAAAATCATTTCACTACCAGGACCCGCACAAAATTCAAGTCCAAAACCCACTGTATTTTGAGAATACGATCCTACTATAAACTTAACATATTCAATTTCTTCGTTAGGAGTAAACGGCATTTCTTCTTCATCAATTATCATTTTGGTTAAATACCACGTTTGGTCGGTTAATTCTTCTGGTGGGTTCTCCACTTCTTGGGCTTTTAAAATATTTGAAAAACCACAAATGAAGATGCTAATTAATATCAATTTTAGTTTCGTTTTCATTTTGAATTGGTTTTTAGTTTTTAATCAACTTCCCTGTTTTTATCGTTTTCCCATTTTGGAGAATCTCATAAAAATACATACCTCCCGAAAGATGGGATAAACTTATACTTTCGGTTGAAGTATTTATTTCTTGGCTTAGTAATTTCATACCTGAAAGATCATAGATAGTTAATTGCACATTTTCTGTGAGGTTTTCGATATAGAGATGATTTTTTACTGGATTTGGAAAAATTGTCAAACTTGATTTCTGTTGATCTTCAACCGACATATTAGGTGCACTCTTATAATGAGCTTCATCTCCATTGTCGTTCGTAACAATCAACTCTTGATGTTCTTCCAGTTGATTAATCGTATAATAAAAATGATAAGGCTGTGGGGCTGTATTTCCTAAATCTAATTCACTATTATTCCAAAACTCATAAAAATAAATATCGTCTAAAATCATATTTTCTTCTAAATCACAATATGAATTTGTTGTTTCATCTGAAAAAGCCATATTCATAAGAAACATCAATATCCCCATATAAAACTCATCTTCGCCTTCCAAAATTATCTCTGCACCACCGCCATCACAAAATACAACTCCAGCACTTGCAGTGCTACCATAAAGCTCTCCTATTATAAGCTCAACATTTTCAATTTCTTCGTTAGGATTAAATGGCATTTCTTCTTCATCAATTATCATTTTGGTTAAATACCATGTTTGGTCGGTTAACGCTTCCGGTGGGTTCTCCACTTCTTGGGCTTTTAAAATATTTGAAAAACCACAAATGAAGATACCAATAAATATCAATTTTAATTTCGTTTTCATTTTGACTATTTCTTAGTTTTTAATCAACTTTCCTGTTTTTACCATTTTCCCATTTTGACTTAATCCATAAAAATAAACTCCTGTGGAAAGCTGTGATACATTCACTTGCCTGTTAGTTTTATTTAATTCTTTAATCAACATCTCTTTTCCCGAAAGATCATAGATCTCTATTTGAACATTTTCGGTTAGATTCTCTATATAAAGTTGATCCTTCACTGGATTGGGATAAATACTCAGCTTAGATTTTTCAAGTTTATCAACAGATAAATACGGAACGCTTTGATAATGCGCTTCATCTCCATTATCGTATCCATCCCACCAACTACATATTGTCTTCGAAGTTTTAGGTTCATAGATTTGCCCCAAAACTAAAACAATGACAAAACAAGAAAAAATGTATGGGCTGATAGAGGAGCAGCAGGCCAGTGGACA
>DATGSA010000009.1:0-5392 GCA_035303085.1 Flavobacteriaceae bacterium | reverse complement strand
CGCTTAGAAATACTTTGTTCTTTATTTCCAAAGAAGAAAAATTAAATGCTAACTTTGAGGTGATTCTAAATTTATTGGATGTTTTGTTGGCCAAAGCTACCGCTCGACAATGTGAGATTTTATATTTGAAATTGTTGGGGTTAACAGAAGATCAAATTTCAACGCAGCTTAAAATTGGTCAATCTGCGGTCAATCAGCATTCCACAAGTGCAGGTTGGGCTGCAATCAAATCGGCAGTACAGTATTATAATAAGGTAATCGGATAAATCATGGGCATCAAAGAACTTATCTTACTACAAATTATCGCTCATTTGCTGTTGGATTTCTTCTTTCAAACCCATAAATCTGCTGAAGAGAAAAATACAAAAGGCTTTAGAAGTGCTTTTTTATATAAGCACGCTTTTTTATGCTTTATACTTTCTTGGATATTTTCCTTACAAATCGAATTTGTTTGGGCTGCTTTGTGCCTTGCGATGCTGCATCTTATAATCGATGGATTTAAACCTTTGTTGAGGAGAATCCCGAAGTTGAATCCTTATCTTTTTTACCTCGATCAATTGCTTCATCTGCTTGTACTGACTCTTGTTGTTTATGCATTTGATTATTGGATCGGAATAAATCCAACTTTTGAAGTTGATTTTAATTTTAAAATTCTCTTGATGATTACCGGTTATTTGTTTTGTTTAAAACCGACAAATATTTTTATCCGAGAAGTTTTTAAATCCACCGATATCCAAGTGAGTAGTGATAATGAAATGCCCAATGCAGGAAAAGTTATCGGAATTTTAGAACGGATTCTTACGCTGACCCTTATCTTAGTCGGTCAATATTCGGCGGTGGGTTTTCTAATAGCTGCAAAATCCATTCTTCGTTATAGAAGTGATGAAACCCTCAAATCAGAATATGTTTTAATCGGAACTTTATTGAGTTTTGGAATAGCAGTGCTGCTGGGTATTTTGATTTCCTCTTTTCCATAAAAAAAGGCCAGCGCAAAACTGACCTTTCTTGATTTTTATAATTCAAACGGTAGATTATCTTTCACAATCTGCAGTCCAGACTGCTCCGTCTTTGGTGTAAAATATATCCAAGGTTGATTCGTCAATCTTGATATAGGTTACGCCTTCTTCAAGGTCAACATTTACCAAGGTATGATCGCCTTCCTCTTCAAACTCAATCCCGGTTAGATTTGGGATCCCGTCAGAAAAGTGAAAATCATATTTTAAACTTCCTCTTTTTACCACGGTAACATTTCCGTTATCATGGCTTTGCGCGTCTCCATCTCCATCGGTATAAGTAATTTTTCCATCATACGTACCGACAAAAATGTCGTTATCCGCCGGATCATCATCCTTACTGCAGGAAAATGCTACAAACAATAAACATGCTAAACCAAGAACTTTCAATGTGCTTTTCATAATAAATTTAAATTAATATAGGTTAGTAATTGAATTCCAAATGTCTAAAAAAGAGAGATAGCTCAATATGACTTTGATAGATTTTAACATAAATAACCACTAATAACTCGAAAAAGCAAAGGTAGTGCGTTTGTTTTATCAATTTGTTTTCTGTTGTAAACGTTTTGTTTTTAGGTAGTTGAATACAAATTCATTAGAAAAGATTCTAATTTTCAATTGTTTCAAGAGTTGTGACCAGGAACAATACTTGATTTTGGGAAAAGGTGGAATTAATTTTAGTTACTTCAACTTCTTCAAGTTTTTATTTGCTAACAAGAATTTCATTTGGTTTCGTGTAATAAGGAGTCGAAATTCTTCTCATAGAAAACAATGTCGATATTCGGCACGGTGATTTTTTTATTCTTTGCCATAACACCAAGCCTTTTTTTCCTCAAAGTTAAGCATTTAAAGGTTTCGTTTTTCGGAAGGCGGAAATTATCAAACCTATACCCACAACGATATCTACAACATTCCATAACTCCCGACCTAAGGCAATTTTAAAAAATGGTTGGAACAATAAGGCTAATGCTCCATAAATAACCATTTCAGTTTGCTGGTTTTGTTGATTGGCCTGGAAGGCTAAAACTCCAAAACCCACAAACGCAACAAACCTTACCAATTGATAGAAACCGTAAGGCATATCCAACAAACAGGCAAAAAGCAGAATAGCTAAGATTATTTTTATGGCTTTATTCATTTGGTCTTAATTTATAGATGATGCATTAAAACGTGCAACCCAACCCAGTCACACGCCTTCTTTAAAAATTATTAGAACAGAAATTTATTCCTTATCCTGCAAAGCAAAGACTTGTCTTAACAAAGTAGAGGTTCTGGCGGAAATATTATTTCGAATATCTTTTTCCTCTTCTCCAATCATTGTGTAAACTCCGTTTAAAGCTTGGTGCGTTACATAATCGGTCAGGTCTGGGTTTACTTTTTCGACAAATGGGATTTGATTATATCGGCTGATTAAGTTCGACCAAATTTGATCGGCACCCACACGGTCAAAAGAGCTTTTAATCACCGGATTAAATTCATCATAGAGTTTGCTTTCTGTTTTATCTTCGAGATAAGCTGTGGCTGAATTATCGTCTCCCATCAAAATAGATTTTGCATCGGTAAAAGTCATTTCTTTTACAGCATCGACAAAAATTGGCGTTGCGCGACCCACGGCATCTTCAGCAGCACGGTTTAAAGCTTTAATTCCTTCATCAGCTAAATTATCCAATCCGATAGAACGCAGTCCACTTTCAACCTTTTGCAGTTCTGCGGGTAAGAGAATTTTCACCATTTCATTTCGATAAAATCCGTCGGTTTTAGTCAGCTTGGTAACTTGTTTTTCAATTCCGTTATCCAAAGCTTCTTTTAAACCATTAGCAATTTGCGATTGACTTAATTCTCTTCCGGGCAGATTTTCGGCATAATCTTTTAATTCTGCACAAGAAAAAAACAACAGTACACACAAAACAACACTAAATCTTTTCATCTTTTTGATTTGTTATAATTGATCGGGTGTTTAAAATAACCCTACAAGAGATTTGCACAAAGGTAAATTAAATTCTGCTTATTAAAAGAAAAAGACGAAATAGTCGGCGTTTATCGATCAATTGGCGTTAAAACTCTTTGGATAATTTAGTTAAAACATCTATTTTTTTAAAAAAGTTTGTTTTTTAGACTTTGTGATATAAAAGTCCATTATTTTACTACTTTTGGATAAATCAACGAAATAAATGAAATCAGATAGGAAAAGTCAAATTATTCAAACCGCAGCGAAACTCTTTAGAGAACACGGATATAATTCTGTTTCTATGCGTGATTTAGCAGATAAATTGGGGATTAAAGCAGCAAGTTTATACAATCATATCAAATCTAAAGAAGAGATTCTGGCGGAAATAATTATGGATTTAGCCTTTGATTTTACCAAACATATAGACGCGGTGGAACAAAAAGAAATTTCAATTATTGATAAATTGAAAGAAATTATCCAAATGCATGTGCAAACCACCATTTATAAAACAGATTCTCTGGCATGTATGAATAAAGAATGGAAACATTTGGGAGAAGAAAAACAAGAGATATTTCTGGAATTACGAGGAAAATACGAAGCAAAATTCTTACAAATGATTAAACGTGGTATTGAAAAGGGGGAGTTGGATATGAAAAATGCAGAAATTACAGTTTTTAGTATTCTTTCAACCTTGCGCACTTTATATCATTGGTATTCCAACCAATCAGTTATAAAGGAACAAGAATTAATTAATACCTTACAACACAATTTGCTTTTTGGAATTGTCGCGGTTGAAACTGCACATAAAATAAATCTTAAATAAAAATGATTTGCGAGATTTAAAAAATTATTTTTTGAACGTTTCCCGCGAAAAGCGAGACAAGATTTGCGCTACAATCTTTTTATCGTACCTCAAAAAAAGATTTCTACTTTAATCCCTAAAACAATTTTATTTATCAAATGTGTTTTCTTTATAAAAAAATGTATTGATCCTTTATTTCTGGAGAAAGTTATTTTTCGCAGAAATATTTTGTTTTTTCATGGTTAAAATGATTTAATTTAATGATTTATCCAATTGGCTTCTGTATTAATTGATCATACGAAATTGGCTTACCGAGAACCATTCGCCTGATAATATTATCGAAAATGGTGTCCTTATGCTGCGACCGGTTTATCCGGTAGGCGAACTCATTGAAATAGGATTCAATATGTTTCTTGTCTACGTGGACGGGGATTGTTCTTATCCACGATTTCAACTTATAAATCATAATGTGTAATTTCTTGAAATTCTTTCCACTATCTGAAGGAATCTGCTCTATTTTAAACTTCTTTCTTAAAGGGTTATAGCCTGTCCATTTGTCCGTTGTTACGTTGGCATTCTCATCGATATGCTGTTCAAATATAGGGGTCAACGACTTGGCTGAGTAATCCTCGATAGCTTTTATGTAAACACGTTTGACCCTATGTTTATCGGTCAATTCCACGGCAATGGCGGCTTTTGTCTTCTTGGTCTTATAACTCCGGCCTGGCTTGTTTTCCTCTATACCGCCAACTACAAACTCATCTACATGAACCGTTCCTTCCATAGAGTGTTTTTTACTGCTCTCCATTGCTAGCCTAACCTTGTGCATAAAAGTCCAAGCAGTAGGCTGTCGGATGCCATATCTCTTGCTCATTTGTACGCTGGACAGCCCCTTGGTAGTATTAACCATTTCAAAAATGATGAAGAAGGCTTTCCGAAGTCCAAATCTATTTCGGTGAAACAACGTCCCGGCCGTAGCGCTTTCAACATGATTACATTGGTAACATTGATACTTATAGCCTTTTTTCAGACAACCTTTATGTCCTCCACATTTCTTACATTTGAATCCGTTATTCCATTTCAGATTGGCCAAATAGGCCTTGCAATCATCATCCTTTTGGAAAGTATCGCTGAAATTAAGCAAATTTTCTCCTTTGAATGCTCTCATAATCCTGATTTTTAGACTACTAAATTACAGAATTTATTTGGATAAATCAATTAATTTATTACTGATACTCCTCACTAATTGAGTTGTATGCTCGTTGTGCTAAGGTAAAGCAAGAGCTAACTAATGCAGAATCTTTTCTTATTTTTAAAAACAAATCTTTATCTTGTCGTATTAAAGAATCATTCTAATTAACTATATTTAGCAGAATAATTTTGGATAGAACACTAACAAGTGTTAGTTTTGGAGTACTAAATAGAAAACACGATGGCAGATTTTTATAAACTTAAAGTAAAAGACCTTCAAGAGGAGACCAACGACTGTATGTCTCTCGAGTTGGAAGTACCCAAAAAATTGAGAAGGGAATTTAGATACGGCGCAGGACAGCATATTATTTTTAGAAAAGATCACAATGGGGAGGAAATACGTCGTACTTATTCCCTTTGTTCAGATCCTTTTTCAAG
>DATGSA010000008.1:0-4919 GCA_035303085.1 Flavobacteriaceae bacterium | reverse complement strand
GCACAATCTGTAACTGTCGCTGGTCGGGTAATTCTTTCCCGGTTTTTAAATCCAAATTCGCCAAAGCATCGAGCTCACTGAGGACAATATCAATATTATCGGTTCCCATTCCCGTAGAAATCGCAGTAATTCTCTTTCCGTTTAAAGAACCGGTATGTGTTACAATTTCTCTTTTTCGGGTTTTGAACTCGATCTCATCAAAATGTTTCGACACCCGAGACACGCGATCCGGATCACCTACAAATATCACTAAATCAGCTAATTGTTCCGGTTTGATATTACAGTGATAAATAGTACCATCGGGATTTAAAATTAATTCAGAAGCCTGTTTTGCCATAATTTCGTCTTTTTATCAGTTTCAGTTTCACCACGAAAATAACCATTCTTTTTGAGGAGCTTGCGGAGAAACCTTTATTTTAGCGTAATCTTCTCAAAATCATTAGAATTATTTGGGCGCGTCCCGGCTTTGTCTTCAACCATAAGCTGTTCTTGTCGATTAGTGATTTTTATCAGCAATAAACTTTCCTTTCCAAAATCCGGGACCGGGCTTTCCGCTATATCTTTTTTTTAGATCTTTCGTTTTCCAAAAACGAATCTGAAAAGTTGAAATTTATGCGTTCCAAACCGCATTTTTTTCAAAAAAAAGGATGCCGCATCAATCCCTCGCGCGGGGTTTCAGGTGAAATAAACCTTTCAACTTTTAGTGGTATAAAAATAATGTCACAAAAAAATTTGCATAGTTGACAACTTATAGTTCAACTAAAATTTATGCCTGAGATTTTTTCTTTAAATTTACAGTTCTAAAAAATAATTTATGACTGTAAAAGAGAAGTTAGCTGCCTTACGGGCAGAAATGAAGAAAAATAATATCGATGCATTTATAGTTTTCTCCGCAGATCCGCATATGAGCGAATATTTGCCGGAAGCTTGGCAAGAACGAGAGTGGCTGTCAGGATTTACAGGATCTTACGGATTTGTGGTGGTTACCAAAGACAAAGCCGGACTATGGACAGACGGAAGATATTTCACCCAAGCCAAAGAACAGTTGCAAGGAACAGAGATCACCATGTTTAAAGATAAAGTGATTGATGCGGTTGACTATGTGGAATGGATTATTTCTGTCACTTCAAAAAATGCAAAAATAGCTGTCAATGCCTTGGCAACTTCTCATGCCAGTTGGACAGATTTAAAAACCAAACTGGAGAAAAACAAACGACAGTTAATCAATAAACCTTTGCTGAATGAGGTCTGGAAAGATAGAGCATCAGAAGGAATGAATCCGGTATTCGTGCAACCCATTTCCAGAGCAGGAGAATCTGTTTTGGATAAACTTGCGCGGATTCGGGAGAAGATGAAAGAAGAAAATGCTTCTGTTCATATCGTTTCAAGCTTAGATGATGTGGCTTGGACATTAAACCTACGCGGCAGCGATGTGGAATGCAATCCGGTGTTTTTAAGTTATTTACTGATCACTCCGGAAAAGGCAATTCTCTTTGTGAAAACCGAGAAATTAAACGAAGAAGCCATTTCTTTAATGCAAGAATCCAATGTACAAACACAGGAATACGAGTCCTTTTTTCCACATTTAAAAACCTTGAAACAAGAGAAAATTTGGTTGTCAAACAATACCAACCAAGCTGTTTTTGAGGCGGTTGAAGATCAAAATGAAATAATGGTTGCTCCCGTACCGGGAAATTTGATGAAAGCTGTCAAAAACAAAACCGAATTAAAAGGTTTTGAAACCGTGATGCTCAAAGACGGCGTGGCGATGGTGAATTTCCTTTATTGGTTGACCGATCGAGTAGGGAAGGAGAAAATGACCGAATACAGCGTCAGTAGAAAATTATTGGAATTCAGACAACAACAAGAAAATTTTGTGGGCGTAAGCTTTGAAACTATCGTCGGATATAAAGGAAACGGAGCGATTATCCATTATGCTCCACCTTCCAAAGGCAGTGCAGAAATCCGTGCAGAAGGCAGTGTACTGATCGATTCCGGCGGCCAATACTTAGAGGGCACAACCGACTTGACCCGAACACTTCCATTGGGTGAAATCACGAAAGAATTTAAAAAAGATTATACCACGACGCTTAAAGCTTATATCAACTTGGCGATGGCAAAATTCCCCAAAGGAACCCGCGGCGAGCAGTTAGATGTTTTAGCACGATTGCCACTTTGGAAAGAAGGAAAAGATTTTATGCACGGAACCGGTCACGGGGTAGGAAGTTTTCTCAATGTACACGAAGGACCGCAAAGCATCAGAAAAGAACACAACCCGTTCAGTTTGCAACCGGGAATGGTACTATCTAATGAACCCGGATATTATATCACCGGAAAATACGGGATTCGCCATGAGAATTTAATGTCGGTAAAGGAGTTCAAAGAAACCGAATGGAATGACTTTTACGAGTTTGAAACTTTGACCTATTGTCCGTTCTTTAAAGAACCGATTATCAAAGAAATGCTGACATGCGAAGAAATTCAATGGTTAAATGATTACCATAAAACCTGCGAAAAAAAACTCAGTCACCTATTAGAAGGACAAGTGAAAGATTGGTTTTTTGAGATGGTCGCTCCGATTTAATGAGGTAAGTAGTCTATGGATGCGTTTTTAATTTTTTCGAAAGTTTGAATTTTGGAAAAGTAGATAAGTGAAATCGTTTCATGATAAAAACCCGATAAGTTTTGAAGGCTAGTCGGGTTTTAAATTTTTCTTACAAATTCTACTTTAGATTATTTTGGGGATAGTTTATTACTGCGTTGACAATCTAAATCTATGCGAAAAACAGTTGTGCATATTCTGACTGCTGTTCGTAAAAAATTCAATTCGCCCTTTAGGGCCGGGGAAAATAATTGAATTTTCGGTCGTTTTTGTTTACGCGGACTTTCCTCCCAAGACGCACACGGCAAAGAGCACAAAAAAGGTCAAAAATCAGGAGTGTTTTGGAATTAAGAACTATTTTAAACTATAGCCATTGTTTTTTAATCACTTTAAAATTTTCTGTTTTACCGTCGATTGTGATTTGTAATAGGTAAACACCAGACTGAAGCGTTGAAACATCCAATTGAATTGTATTTGCTTCGGGGGTTTTATCGATAACGGTTTGCCCTAAAAGGTTGAATATTTTTAAATTCTCGATAGGCATTTTTGCTTCTAAAAACAGTGTCTCTTGCGCTGGATTTGGATAAAAGCTAAAAGCGTGGAAATTACGGTCAGATACAGAAAGCGAGCATTCACCTTGTGTATCGCCAGAAATCTCCCAGTCGTTGTCGAGTAAAAATTGATAAGCATCATCAATTTCCGAACTATAGCTTAATCCTGAAGCATCCAGTTTTCGGTAAATAGGGGTTTCCGGATTATCGGCCCATCCTTGTAAGGTCAAACTATAATTTTCACAACTCATTCCGCTGTTGGCAAAAGAAAAATCATTGGGTATCCCGTCAATCCGTAATAAACTATTAAGATTCCAGTTTCCTAAATTTTGATCGAAGTTGAGGGCATCTTCAAAAATTTCCGTAAATTTTTTCACGCTACTCACGTCCCAATTGCCGATAGCTTGATTGAAACTTTCCGCATTTTTAAACATACTGTACATATTTGTTACATTTCCCGTATTCCAATTGCCAATAGGTTGATTAAAATCAACAGCTTGATCAAACATTCCACCCATGATTTGAACGTTTTCTGTATTCCATTTTCCTATATCTTGATTAAAGGAAGAAGCAAAATGAAACATCTGCTCCATAGTGGTAACATTGGAAACGTCCCAGCTTCCAATGGGGTGATTGAAATTTACTGCCTCTGCAAACATTCGAGACATATCTACAACACTGCTGGTATCCCAGTTTTCAATCGGTTGATTAAAGGTCTCTGCGCCATCAAACATGCTGAACATTGAAGTGACATTAGAGATATTCCAACTCTCGATGTTTTGATTGAACTCCAAAGCCTGTGCAAACATGAAAGACATATCCTCCACATTACTGACATCCCAACTTCCTATTTCTTGGTTAAAATTAGAAGTAGTGCCGAACATTCCCATCATATTTACTACTTGTCCCACTTCCCAGTTTCCAATAGGTTGGTTAAAATTGTAAGCGCCATTAAATAACATTTGCATATATTGAACACTACTGACGTTCCAATTCGCGATATCTTTATTAAAATTTTGCGCACTTTGAAACATGCCTGCCATATCGGTTACTGCAGACACATCCCAATTCCCGATATCTTCATTGAAGTTTTTGGCGGCAGCAAAAAGTTGGTTCATGTCTTCAACCTGACTTACATCCCAATCATTCATATTCGGGACCTCCGACAATGAAGAACCTTCAAAGGTTTTTTTCATAGACTGAACATTGCTCAAATCGGGAAGGTCCGTAGCAGAAACTTGCAGGTTTTCGGAATAAAAAAAAGCTTTTTCAAAAGAGCTCCAAGGTGTATTTCCCCATTGTTTAATTTCGATAAGCTTGTACGGATCGGTTTGAAAAATCTCATTATAAATACGAGTCAATCCATTATTTTCAGTCGGTGTCATCGTCAGCTGATAAATTCCCGGTTGCGGAAAACTGATTATTTCTTCTCCACCGCCATTTCCAGATCCCGTGGTAGTCGTTGGATTTCCATCTTCATCGAGTTCTACCCAGTCATAAGTGTAATCTCCTTCCGTGAAAATTACTATTTGATCATCATCACTAACTGGACCACTGGGGTTTTGGAACATACTGATAGCATCCGTTTTCCAAACGGTGATAAAAGCCTCGTCTTGCCCGTAAGAGAAATTGGAGTAGAGTATAAAAAGGAATATACCTAGGAAATAGGGTAAGTGATGGTGTTTCATTTTTTAAAAGAATGATTTCATAAAATTAATGAAAATAGTTTTATTAGAATATAGGTCTTCTATAAAGTCTTGATTTAC
>DATGSA010000007.1:0-4239 GCA_035303085.1 Flavobacteriaceae bacterium | reverse complement strand
CCCAAAAGATACCAAGCAATTATTGGCCAATTACCAAGCGGTGCCCAACAACATCATGAAAGCTATTGTCGATGCCAACCGCACGCGGAAAGATTTTATAGCCGAATCCATTCTTGCTAAGAAACCAGAAACCGTAGGCGTTTATCGCTTAATTATGAAAACCGGTTCGGATAATTTCAGAGCCTCCGCAATTCAAGGCGTGATGAAACGCATCAAAGCAAAAGGTATTGAAGTGATTGTCTATGAACCTGTTTTGGAAGACAAAGAATTTTACGGTTCCAAAGTAATTACCGATTTAGAAAGCTTTAAAAAACAAGCCGACCTCATCATCGCCAACCGCCTAACCCCGGATATTGAAGATGTAAGAGAAAAAGTATATACGCGAGATTTGTTTAGTAATGATTGAAATGGAGTGAAGGAGTGAACAAGTGAAGGAGTGAACAAGTTGACAAGTTCACAGGCTCACAATTAAACAAGTGAAGAAGTAAACAAGTGAAGAAGTAAACAAGTTCACAAGTTTACAAGTTCACAAGTTTACAAGTTCACAAGTTCACAAGTTCACAAGTTTACACGTTCACTAATACACCAACCCCTTTTAAAAAACATTATTCCCCCCTCATTCATAGCAATTTCTATAATTAATCCTTAATTTTGCCTCTTATTTTGGAACGACTGCGTAACCACCAAATTCATGCAAAAGCTAAAAAACTTCGTTAAAAAGTATTTTAAGGATTTTACCTTTTTCTATCGGTATTTGCGCAATAAGATATTTGTTGCTTTTATCCTTAGCGTTGCGGTCAGTTTCTTAGACGGGCTGGGATTGACGATGTTCATTCCTTTGTTGCAAGTTGTTGGTGATGAAGGAGCGGCAGACCCTGATGAAATGGGAAAATTAGGAGTTTTTGTCGAAGCGATTCAAGCCCTTGGCATTCCGATGACTTTAATTGGGGTATTGGTGATGATGATGGTATTTTTTGCGCTAAAAGGAGTAGCCACTTATACACGGAGTATTTATCTGGTCGTCCTTCAACAAAGTTTTAACCGAAAAATCAGACTCAACCTCTTAAACCTGCTCAATCGGTTAGATTTTAAACGCTTTATCATGTCAGATGTCGGTCGTATTCAAAACACGATGACAGGAGAAGTAAGTAGAGTTTCTCGTGCGTTTAACGCTTATTTTAATACGTTCCAACAGGCGGTTATGGTGGTGGTTTATATGGGATTTGCCTTTATGGCCAATGCGCAATTCGCGGTTTTGGTGACTATCGGTGGTGCTTTGACCAATTTCTTATACAAGTTTATCTATAAACACACCAGAGGAGCCTCTCGACAATTAACCCGTTACAACTCCGCTTTTCAAGGACAAATCATTCAACATGTTGGCCATTTTAAATACTTAAAAGCTACGGGAATGGTAAACATCTATGGCAACAGACTAAAAGAAACCATCCTTAATATCGAAAGTTCACTCCGACGCATTGGCTCGTTAAACAGTATTGCCACCGCCGCCCGCGAACCGATGTTGGTATTTATTATTGCCATAGTGATTTTCATTCAAGCTACTTTTTTCGGAGG
Source organism: Flavobacteriaceae bacterium (assembly GCA_035303085.1). Lineage (GTDB taxonomy): Bacteria > Bacteroidota > Bacteroidia > Flavobacteriales > Flavobacteriaceae > JAJYSO01. Next base: position 2,664 of record DATGSA010000007.1, on the reverse strand, counting down.
GAATATTGGCGTGATTCTAATTAGTTTAGTGTTCTTTTATAGAGCCCTCACCGCATTGATGGCATTACAAGGACATTGGAATACCTATATGGAGGTTTCGGGTTCACTTGAAAATATGCAGGATTTTCAAAAAGAATTAGAATCCGGGAAAGAAAGACCAGGAAAAACTAAGATTGAAGGTTTTGAAAAACATATTAAATTAGAACAGGTTGATTTTTCTTACGGCAAAGAACTCATCCTTCAGAATATAAATTTAGAAATCAACCAAAATCAAAGTATTGCTTTTGTCGGAGAAAGCGGAAGTGGAAAAACTACTTTAGTCAATGTCATCGCAGGTCTTTTGCCTGAAAGTGAAGGACGTGTTTATATCGATGACGTTCCATTGAAACAACTGAATAAAGAATCCTACCAAAAACGCATCGGATATGTCAGCCAAGATCCGGTGGTTTTTAATGATACAATTTATAACAATGTGACATTCTGGGCACCTCAAACCCCCGAAAATCTCAAACGTTTTAAACACAGTGCAGAACAAGCGGCATTAACCGATTTTCTCGATGAACTCCCCAACGGAAAGGAAACCAAACTCGGCAATAACGGCATCAACCTCAGCGGTGGACAAAAACAACGGGTTTCTATCGCTAGAGAATTGTTTAAAGAAATAGATATTCTCATTTTAGATGAGGCTACCTCTGCCTTAGATTCAGAAACTGAAAAAGCAATTCAAGAAAGTATCGATGCCTTGCAAGGACAATACACTATCTTGATGGTGGCACACAGACTCTCAACCATCCGGAACGCAGATAAAATCGTGTTTATGGATAAAGGGGAAATTTTAGCTATTGACACCTTTGAAGGCCTGGTGGAAAAACAAGAAAGATTTAAGAAAATGGTGGAGTTGCAGGAGTTGTAAAATACTTGGCTTTAGTTTATTGCCGAGGTGATAATCTCAATCTATGCGCAAACATAATGTATGTTCTGATTTTTATTCACCTCGAAACCTCGTTTGCTTAAGTTTAAAAAATGAATAATGTTCCTAAAGAATCAACCTTATTACCTTAGTAACCAGAGTTTTGAATAAAATCAAAACCTTATTATCTTATTCTTTTCCACCTGTAGAAAGGAGAAATCAGGACTGAGAAATAAAGTAATAAGGTTTACAACAAGGCAATGGAACATGATTGTTATGAAGATAATAAGGTTTATTGGTATTACGTTATCAACCGGTGGAGGTTGTCACCACATAATGAGTTTCAACGCTCCCTTAAAAATTGCGTTTGTTAATTGAACCTAAAACATAATATCTAAAGGGGCAAAAAAGGCTTAAAAACAGGAGTAATTTGCAAATAATGATTATTATAAACGACGCCCTATAATTTTTTAATTTGATTAATAATATTGACTTAATTCGAAACCTATGTATAACTTAAAAACAGCCATTCACGCAGCTTTACTGGGAGGACAAAAAATTATGGAGATTTACCAACAAGATTTTGAGGTAGAATTCAAAAGTGATGAATCTCCCCTTACAAAAGCTGACCAAGAAGCTAATCAAGTGATATTAAACATTCTTGAACCGACAGAAATCCCCATCATCAGTGAAGAGATCAAAAACATGCCTTATAAAGAACGGGCCAAATGGGATTTATGTTGGATGGTTGATCCGTTGGATGGCACCAAGGAATTTGTCAAAAAAAATGGCGAGTTTACCGTAAATATTGCTTTGATAAAAGATGGCTTGCCTATTTTAGGCGTAGTTTATTGGCCGGTAAACAACAAATTATATTTTGCTTCCGCCGAGCAAGGAAGTTATATGACTTTGGTCGAGCAAGGTGAATTGCCTACCGACATCGAAGAGCTTATCAATCAAGGAGAACCGTTGCCGAACCAACCCCAACCGAAAGCTTATACCATTGTAGCTTCTCGCTCTCACCCCTCTCCAGAAACCGATAATTTCATCAATGAATGTCGCTCCAAACATGGGGAAGTTGATTTGGTGAGTCGCGGCAGCTCTCTTAAACTTTGCATGGTAGCGGAAGGAAGCGCCCAAGTTTATCCCAGACTGGCTCCCACGATGGAATGGGATACAGCCGCTGCTCATGCCGTCGCCAAATACGCGGGATGTCAAGTGCTTAATTTTGAAAATCGCAAAGAACTGCAATACAATAAAGAAGATTTGTTGAATCCTTATTTTATAGTAAAGCGATAAATTAAACCCAAACAAATGCTGTCAACCATGACGTTGAGTTTTTCCATATCGATTCAGCAAATAATTGTTTGTGGGGTGACCTTGGCATTGATTGTTTTGTTATTCTCAGAGAAAATCAGACCGGCCTTTTTGTTTTTTACGGCGGTATTGGTATTCTTATTAACCGGGATTATCAATATCGAAGACTTTTTGGAAGCCTTGGCAAATGAGTCGATTTTGAGTATTTTCCTGTTAATATTTATCACCACTGGAATAAAAACGCATTTCAACTTAATCGGTTGGTTAGACCGACTTTTTGTGAAAGCTAAAAATGGTAAGAATTTCATGTTGCGAATGACTACCTCCGTAGCAGGCGCTTCAGCGGTATTGAACAACACACCGATTGTCGCTTTGTTTTTGCCCTATGTGTATCAATGGTCCAGAAAACATAAAGTGTCTCCTTCCAAATTGCTGAT
>DATGSA010000006.1:0-7791 GCA_035303085.1 Flavobacteriaceae bacterium | reverse complement strand
GGATGTGGAGAATTAATTTTACCGATTACCATTTTAGGCTATCCTGACTTTTTCACGCCAAATGCAGACGGCATCAATGATACTTGGAATGTGACCGGTTTAGAAGATCTGTCCGACGCTATAATTTCCATTTTTGATCGCTATGGAAAACTACTCACTCAAATTAGGCCAGACCGAGAAGGATGGGATGGAACATTCCACGGAAAAAACATGCCTTCCAATGATTATTGGTTTAAGATTGAATTCAAGGAGACTTTAATCGATCAGGAGGGTTTCAAATTTAAACAACCTACTGTACATACCGGACATTTTACGTTGAAGCGGTGATGGTGAAATTCTAAATTAAAAACTCCCGTTTAAAAAATGAATTAAACAGGAGTTTTTGAGTGAAAATCATGTTTTATCAATTAAGGAATAACATCAGGTTCCACAAAATCCAACTGATCTTCAAAAGAATCTTCTTCTATTTCCTCCTCCAAATCTCCTTCTATATTTTCATATTCCATCTCTTCGGATCTTTGATAGAGATTGCCGAATTGGACAACATATGAGTTGAATTCCTCTGCTTTTTCACGTGCTACTTTTTCATCATCATTAACAATAACGATATCTATCAGATCTCTGTATCTTTCAATAGTCCCATAGATTTCATTCAATATGCTGCGCTGTTCTCGAGGTTGTAATTCTGCAAAATAGCTCAATTTTTGTTGATATATTTCCGCGACTTCATCCCATAACGCGGTGGCTTTTTCCTTTTGTCCAATTTCATAATAGTCAGCTATAAAAGGAGCAACCAACGCATAGAATCCATATTTTTTGACCGGCATTTTTTCAGTTGCCAAATCCAATATATCTTCCGCTCTTTTATAGTCTTTTTGTTCGATGAGCTTTGTGGCTAATCGCGCCATATTACTTCGATAAGAAATCGCATTTCTACGGGTTTGCGGATCGTAATAAATATCTCCACCGCTATTTCCCCAATGCCAATTCATCACGCGATCGTACATTTTATCGACATCAATTCGCCCTAAATCGTATCCTGACGTTTTCGTCTTAATAGGAACGAGTTTATAAGCGAGCCCGTCCAACTCCAAGTAATCTTTCATCCATAGATAATCTGCATCGCCATAACTTCCTCCGCTGAAATATACCGGACGTGTCCAATCTAAATTAGCAATTACATCCAACATCATCAACGTGTTTTTAGGAACTTGGTTCATTCCTATATTGATAGGAATCTCTGAAACAATTTTGTCCTTATCTTTTTCTTCGACAATTCCATATTTGAGCACATTTTCTTTGTTCACCGGAAGTCTTAAGTGCTTAGTGGGAAAAACATTGAGCAGATGATCGTTCTGTAAAGTAACCGAAGTGGTCGGGTTATCGCTTTTAATATACTTCAGCCAGTTTTTAACCGTCATGGTATCCGGCATTCGCTCATCTTCTTGATACAACACAACATCATTGGTGCCGTATGTATAATCTTTATGTTCCAGCGTTGTTTTCACCCCTTCGCTTTCATAAGTTTTATGCTGCATCTGATCGATATACCAAGCGGTGGCAAAAAGACTGGTATTGATGATTTTTATATCAGTACGATACCCTTCAATTTCCTGCACATACCAAAGCGGGAAAGTGTCGTTGTCTCCAATGGTAAAAATAATTCCATTTTCATCTACGGAATCCAAGTAGTTTTTAGCCATAGCTCTGGCGGTATATTTTCCGGATCGGTCGTGATCATCCCAGTTTTGTTGTGCCATTAAAACAGGCACTGCTAATAAACAAACCACGGTTAACCCCGGAGCAAGGAATTTGGGTTGTAGATACTTCTTCAACTTGTCAAAAATTGAATATACGCCAAACCCAATCCAAAATGCAAAAGCATAGAAAGATCCGACTAAGGCATAATCTCGTTCCCGCGGTTCAAACGGTCTTTCATTCAGGTATATTTTCAGGGCTATGCCGGTAAATAAAAACAGCACCATCAAAACCCAGAAACTTCTTTTGTCTCTGTCATAATGGAAGAAAAGCCCGATCAATCCTAAAATTAACGGTAAGAAATAATAAGTGTTTCTCGCAGGATCATTTTTTACCACGTCGGGCAAGTTTTCCTGAGAACCAAAAAACATACTGTCAATAAAAGTTATTCCACTCATCCAATTTCCATCAAGATTGGTGTATTTACCTTGTTCGTCGTTTTGTTTCCCGACGAAATTCCACATAAAATAACGGAAATACATATACCAAAATTGATATTCAAACATAAACTGAAAATTAGCTGAAGTTGATGGTTTTTCAACGATTAAAGCTTGTCCATACTCTTTTAAAAATCTGATCAATCCATCATTGTCGATTCGACCTTGTTGATAACCGGTTTTCACCTCATGAACCAATTGCCACAACTCTTCACTACCGCTATAATCAGGATGAATTTTAAAATTTACCGCACCGGTCATATTCATATAATTTTCTATGTGGTTATTATCGGTACTCCACATTCGAGGAAGAAATGTTTTATGATCACTATTGGCATTTTGCTTTGCATTCTTCCAGTTGTTTACAATAACATATTTATTGGTTTCTTTATCCTGCTCGTATTTAGGATCTTCATCCACATAAGGATTTTTCTCATCTAATCCCGCAAATATATCGGTGTACTGCGGTCCGTATAGCAGTGGGTTATCAGGATATTGTTCTCGATTATAATAAGCCAGCAAATTACGTGCGTTGTTTGGATCGTTCTCGTTGATATTCACCCCGGCATTCGCACGAATGGGGAGCATAACCCAAGAAGAGAATCCGATAATCACAAAAAGAACCGTCAACAAACCGACATTTATTTTCACCAAATCTTTTTTGCGGGTATAACGCAACGCAAAATAGAAAAAGGCGATCAACGCTAAGGCGGCTATTAGAGACCCTGAATTAAAGGGCAATCCAACGGTATTGACAAAAAATATTTCTGAAGCGGCGAAGAAAGCCATCAAGTTGGGCATCAGCAATAAAAACACAAATAATAAAGCGCCAACTACAATAATGGTAGCAACTATAAAATTTTTGACAGTAACTTTTTCGACGTGTTTAAAATAATACATATATCCGATAGCGGGTATGGTCAATAATCCTAAAAAGTGAACTCCAAAAGTCAACCCAATCAGAAATCCGATAAGAATTAACCATCGGTTACCACGTGGGGTAAGCATATCTCTTTCCCACAATAAACCGATATAAAACAGCGCCGCCATAAAACACATAGCCAAAGCATAAACTTCAGCTTCCACAGCATTAAACCAAAAACTATCGGTAAATGAGAAAGATAAAGAACCGACCATCGCACTTCCTAAGACTGCCATTTTAGTTCCGGCATCCATCTTTTCTGCTGGACCTGATATTTTCCGAATCAACAAGGTCAAACTCCAAAACATAAAAAGAATGGCAAAAGCGCTGCCAAGAACAGAAACCCAGTTTACCAATAAAGCGATTTGCGTATCATCAGGAGCAAAAGTTGAAAAAACAGCTCCTACCATTTGATAAAATGGTGCGCCCGGAGGGTGTCCGACTTGAAGTTTTGCAGAGGTGCTGATAAATTCCCCAGGATCCCAAAAACTGGTGGTGGGTTCAACAGTAGAACCATAAGTGATTAGGGCAACCACAAAGACAACCCAGCCAATAATCGTATTCCAACGGTTAAATTTAAAGTCTCTCATAGCGAATTTTAAAATGCAAAAGGGACAAACTTAAGCATAATAGATGAATAGTTTCAAAGGAGAATTAAATTTATAAAGGTGAAAGAAAATATTTTTTGAAAATAAGTTGTACAAATAAAAGATTGTATTAATTTTGCAACCTGATAATTGGTCCATGGTGTAACTGGCAACACATCTGATTTTGGTTCAGAAGAGTCGAGGTTCGAGCCCTCGTGGACCAGCCAAGAAAATAAACCACATTGCTGAGAAGCGGATTTATTTTCATAATGTTCTCTACAATCTCTGAAGAATTATTAAAACGCATAACGATATAATAAGTCGATAAAATTTAACTTTGTTTATCTGATAAATATTGTTATCTTTGCAACCAGAAATTTTGGTCCATGGTGTAACTGGCAACACATCTGATTTTGGTTCAGAAGAGTCGAGGTTCGAGCCCTCGTGGACCAGCCAAGAATATAAACCGAATTGTCCTTAAAGATGATTCGGTTTTTTTATTTGCCAATAAATCGGCTAAGCTTTCCTTTAATGGTTTAATAATAGAGATAACCTTAATATCGACTGACGGAAATTGGGGAATATTCCTTTGGAAATAGTGGGGGCGGGTAGTCCAATAACAATGAGATTATTTTATCTTTGGGCGAAACTGATTTACAATCCGATACATTAAACCCGGTTGGTGATGAAGAAAACGCAATTTATTATCATTTTAAGGTTATTGTCGGAAATACAGCAAGAAAAAGAAGCTTAATTTTTAAAACCCCAAACCATGAGAAAAGTAATTTTTAGTTTTTTAATGATTTTTGCATTATTCGCTTGTAGCAGTGATGACGATAACTCTTCTGATAATGGAGATGATATTTTCATAACATTTAAAGCAAACGGAACGAGCTATACGATGGAACCCTACACTTCAAAGTCAATGGAAGTATATATAGCTGCCGATCAAGGTTTGAATGAGACCTATAGAGAAATCCAACTTCGTATGCCGGTGGATTTTACTTCGGGAAGCCATCCGATTGTAGATTCCTATGATTTGGAAGATTATAAAGCGAGCTATACAGAAGGGGATGTAACTATTGATGCGGCTTCAGGAACGCTTGAGATTACCTCAATCGACGGTGAATATATGGAAGGCATTTTTGAATTTGAAGGGGAAGATGGAGAAGGAACAACCTACATCATAACAGAAGGAGCATTTAAAACTTATAATATAGAATAGTTTTTTGGTAAGCTAAAAACTCTTCAATTATTATCGATTTAATTTGGAATATTCAATGAAGTTTGATCAGTAGAAATATAAGAATTATGGATAATCACTCTTCCTCATTATGAATATCGTGAAACTCTTCTTCGCTCGGTAGGATATACTGAATCCCATTGATTACCAAGAAGCTGACAATCGCTGCGTTGAGAACGAAAAACAAGAATTTTGAAAAATAACTTCCATTGATAAACAAACTATAATATCCCAACGCAATTTCTGCAATCAAAAGAACGGCGATAATGATGATATTTCTTTTCATTTATAAACCGAAATAAAGAGAGTAGTTTAATTATCAATATTCAGGTATTTGCAAATATAAATAATTATTTTTTCTTGGAGATCAATAACCCATCTCTTATCGGCAACAAAACATTTTCTACCCTGTTATCCTCTTTCAGTTTTTGATTGTATTTTTTTAAAGCCTCGGTTTCTTTATCTCCTTTTTTGGTGGGTTGAGTGACTTTGCCGTACCACAACACATTATCAGAAATAAAAACGCCTCCTTTATTCATTTTAGGAAACACTAAATCAAAATATTTACCGTAATTATCTTTATCCGCATCGATAAAAACCAAGTCGAAATTCTCCTTTAAGTTTGGAATGATATCTGTCGCTTTTCCAGTATGTTGAATAATTTGATCAGCAAAATCGGATCGATCAAAATATTTCTTTTGAAAATTGTATAACTCCTCATTAATATCAATGGTATGTAATTTCCCATCGGCGTGCATTCCTTCGGCTAAACAAAGAGCAGAATACCCGGTGAAAGTTCCAATTTCCAAAATGTTTTTGGGTCGGAGCAGTTTTGAAATCAAGCTTAACACCCTTCCTTGTAAATGCCCGCTGAGCATTTTTGGTTGTAATACTTTTTGATGCGTTTCTCGGTTTAATTCTTTTAAAATCTGCGGTTCTTCATCAGAAATTGAAGCGGCATAATCTTCCAGAGTTTTTATAGAAATTGAAGAATCCATTATTTATTTAAAATTTTATTTCTCAATGCGGTTTTCTTCTCCTCATCTTCGCCAAAAAGCCAAGTCAGTACATTCTTTTCCCACATATCATCCTTTTCTGTTTCTGTAATGATTTCTCGTTCGACAGCGAGATCTAATAATTTCCCCGGATAAGAAGATTGTGATTCGCTTTCCATTTCGCCTAAAGGATAAGGATCGTCTAAACCGGCAACTACTTGTTTAGAAGTTTGGTTTTGAACCAGTAAATCTAAAGAACCCGTATCGTGAACCAAGGTATCAAAAAAGATATTTTTATGACCGACTGACTTTCGGGGATGTTCCATTCCTTCAAACAAATCGGGTCGCCCATCAAAACCTTGAATCCTTCTACCGAGGTTGATTTGTGCTAATTGTCCACCGTGAGCAAAACATACCCGCATGTTTTTGTATTTATCCGGATATCCATTTAAGGTAAGAAAGTGATAAGCATCCGCACATTGTGCCAACATCCAAACCAAATGAAAACGCCAAGCGGTATTTTCTAATTTGATGAATTTTTCGCCATCATAAGGATGAATTTCCAAGGCGAGGTTGTATTTATCGGCCAATTCAAAAATCGGTTCGTTTTCCTTGTCAAAAATAGATCGCCAAGTTCCAATAGTATCCATAAAGTGAGTAGGAAGACACAACAAATTCATATTTAATTCTTCAACACATCGTTCAATTTCCCACAGCGCACTTCTTAAAAATCCGGGATGAATAACAAATCCTGCACTGAACTTAGAAGGATGATCTCTTTGTATGCCGGCATTAAAATCATTTTGGAACCGCAGCGCTTTTTTCATCTCTTCCATGCGCAATCCATTTCCGTATAGTTGCGATAAATTTAAAATGACAGCATGATCGATATTGTATCTGTCCATCCATTCTAATTTTTCATTCAAGAAAAAACTGGAATCGGTAACCGGACGTTTCCAATCTTTTTGCAACATATATTTCTTATCATCATCTACCCAAAATATTTCTTTGTCCTTCATAAACTGCGGAATATCTTTGGGATAGGGCAGAAGATGAGAATGGCCGTTTATGCGTAGTTTCTTTTCCATAACAGTTGTTTTTTCTTGCTTCAAAGTTAGTTTAAATTAAAGTATTTAAAAAAGTTTTACCTAAACTCACGCGAGTCCATTTTTTTAAAATCTGATAAACTCCTAAATAAAGCCCTTAGATAGGTCATTTACAAAGATAAAGTCATTATATTGGCATCGATTAAAATATTTGATTTTACCAGGAGAATATTCTGATTTTTCACCGATAAAGAAATGGTTTTCAATACGTTATTGTTAATTAAATCTTTAAAACCATAAAAATAACTGCTGTTTTAGAACTGATTTAGCAACAGAATTTTTTAAACTCTTTTTATATTTGCAAAATTCCTAGTATATTAGGAAATAATCCAACAAGAAAATATGGCAACAAATTATACTGAAGCAAACATTCGCTCATTAGACTGGAAAGAACATATCCGATTGCGTCCTGGGATGTATGTAGGTAAGCTCGGCGACGGGTCAAGCTCGGATGATGGAATTTATCTTTTATTGAAAGAAGTATTGGATAACTCTATTGACGAACACGTGATGGGTGCAGGAAAAACAATTGAAGTTTCCATTCAAGGACAACGCGTAATCGTTCGTGATTACGGTAGAGGAATCCCACTGGGAAAAGTAGTTGATGTGGTTTCTAAAATGAATACCGGTGGAAAATATGATTCCAAGGCTTTTAAAAAATCTGTCGGTTTGAACGGGGTAGGTACAAAAGCGGTAAATGCACTTTCTTCTTACTTTAGAGTAGAGTCAAATCGAGATGGCAG
>DATGSA010000005.1:0-8633 GCA_035303085.1 Flavobacteriaceae bacterium | reverse complement strand
GAGCGAAATCACATGAGAAAGTTTATGCAGCGTGGGGGAAGGATGAAAATCCAAACCGCTAAAAGATCCGAAAGACTTAGAAAAATGCTTAAACAAACTGTTCAAAGCGGAAGTTGATAATTCCAAGGCGATTTATAAAATACTCGATTTGACATTGGAGGAAAAAGATTGGCCCTCTTGGAATTTCTTACATTGCTTAATCAAAGAGCAAATAGAAGAAGAAAATATGATTACTGAGTTGATTGATAGATATAATCTAATCCGTACAGATGAGAAAATTAGCGGTTCAGATTTAAATGAATTCGATAAGGGGTCAGGTCAAGAAGAAGCTGATATTGCACGCGATTCGATCATTGAAGAACAATAGCATAATAAATCCAATATCTATTTGGGGATTAATTTAGGGAGGGTGAAATTTATTTTCTTTGAATTTAAATAGGATTTATTATATTTCGATTTTGCCTTTCCAATTTTCAAAACCTCCTTCTAAATTATAAATACGTGGAAAACCGTTAAAATCCATCACCATACAAGCCTGTTCTCCACGACTACCGGAATTACAATAAACATAATAAGGTAGTTGTTTATCCAGCTGATTGATTTTATTCATAAAACCTTGTGGATTTTCGACATTGATTAAGATGGCGTTGGGGATATGTCCTTTTTCATAATCATCGGCAGTACGTACATCTAATATTTTTGCTTTTTCATCCTGCTCAACTGCTTTTCTCCACTTTTCTTGAGAGATACTTTCCATATAACTGTTATCTGAGTTTTATTTTTCGCAAAAATAAGGAATTTTGGAGAATGTTTCCTGTGAATTAAGAAAAACTCATCGTAAATAGATCAGTTTGTCAAGGTAATTTGAGATAAATGTTGTTTTTGTTTTGATTGGTGTAATCGATTAAATTGCTTGTTAAAGATTGATAGGTCTGGTTTAAAGCGGGGGATAGATTTCATTTTATAGAAAGAATTGCCTTACTTTCAACGGAAAAATGCAAAATAAATCTTAAATCACTTGTATTGTATAGAAATGTCGTAATTTTGCCCTCCAATTTCAAAGGCAATTTGCATTTACGCAGATATATAAAAGTCCTTTGTAAAAGAAAATTTGTGCAAAAGAAAATTTTATTATTTTCAATGTTGCCACTTATTCTGGTCTGGCTTATTTTAAGTCTTTCAAAAGGAAAACTTTCACAATCAACCGTTGAAGAGGAGTTTGTGGAAGTTGCGGAATTGCAAAACGATGTTGCTTCTACGTCGGATTTGCTTTTCACAGTGGATACAAATCAGGTTGATCTACCTTTACTTCAAAAAGATTATTTCGGATTTAAAGAGGCAGTAGGTTATTCGGAATCGCGCGGTTTTTATCATTTAGTCAATAAATTTGGCTATATGGGAAAATACCAATTTGGTAAAAGTGCACTTGCTTCTATCGGAGTTTATAACACACAGAATTTTGTCAGCGACCCCGCATTTCAAGAAGAGGCATTTTTCGCTTTTACTTCCCGCAATAAATGGTTGCTTAGGCATACAATTGAAAAATATGAAGGCAAGACTATTGGCGGGGTTTTGGTGACGGAATCCGGGATTCTTGCTGCGGCGCACTTGGCTGGTCCAAGCGGGGTGAAACGCTTTTTGTACAGTAATGGAACAAGAAACTTCAGTGATGCTTTTGGTACGCAAATCAAACATTATATGCAAAAATTCGGTGGGTACGATTTGTCAGCGGTAAAAGCCGATAAACACGCCGGTAAGAAATTAAGACGCGAAATTTCAAATGGGCAGCATCAAGCATAAGCTAAATAACTTAAATCGCCTCCCTTTGAATTATAAAAACAGCTGGTTTTTTATGTAAGTCGAGCTTTTCCTTTTTCCACTGCGCTATGTTTTTGGTTTTTATAAATTCGTTGGGCAAAGTGAGTTCTCGACCAATACACAACTTGGTGTGCGGATGTAAAACCTTTTTTAAATCTCCAAACATTTGTTTATTGCGATAGGGCGTTTCTATGAAAATCTGCGCTTGATCTTGCTCTAAAGAAATTCTCTCTAAATTTTTAAGCGTCTTTTTTCGCTGATGTTTATCAATCGGCAAATACCCGTGAAAGGTGAAGTTTTGACCATTCAAGCCACTGGCCATCATAGCTAAAGTGACCGAAGAAGGACCGACCAACGGAACAACCTGAATACCTTTTTGATGCGCTATTTGAACTACTTTTGCACCGGGATCTGCAATTCCCGGACAGCCGGCTTCACTCAGTAAACCCATATTCAATCCTTGCTCACAAGCCTGGAGAAAAGAAGGCAATTCCCTTTCTTCTGTAAATTTATTCAGCAGATGAAATTTTAAATCCGGTTGTGACTTTTCAGGTAGTAAATTTTTGATAAAACGCCTTGCTGTCTTTTCATTCTCTACAATATAATTATCCAGCTCTTCTACTTTTTGCTGAATGATTATCGGTAAAACCTCGTGAAGTGAGCCTTCCCCCAATCCGGAAGGGATTAAATACAATTTGCCGAATTTTGAAGATTGTTTTGCCACAAGGAATGATTTTATGCGATATATGCGGGTTTACTGGATTTTTTCAGCAATAATTTCCGTGGTTTTATCCAGCATATCATAAACTTTATCAAAACCGTCTGTTCCGCCAAAATAAGGATCGGGAACTTCTTTGTTTTCTCCCGGATAAAGTTCGTTTAAAATTAAAATCACTTTTTCTTTATCAGCTTCATTACGAGCCAATTTGATGATGTTTTCATAGTTTGATTTGTCCATTACATAGATATAGTCAAATTCATCAAAATCTGCAGTCGTGAATTGACGACAGCGCTGCTCAGAAATGTCTATGTTATTCTTTTTAGCAACATCAATCGAACGTTGATCGGGTTCTTTATCAATGTGATAGTCGGAAGTACCCGCCGAATCTACAAATACTTTTTTTGGATCAACTTTAGATTTTAAGAGCCCCTCCGCTAAAGGTGAACGGCAAATATTGCCCAAACAAATCATTAAAACTTTTGTCTTCATAAGGTTAATTTTTTATTGAGATCTTCAACATACTTTCTAAATTGTCTGTCGGTAGAGGAGAGGTTGTCCACTGTTTTACAGGCGTGCAATACGGTGGAATGATCGCGTTTTCCAATTTGAGAGCCAATGCTTGCCAAAGATGCTTTTGTCAACTTCTTAGAAAAATACATCGCAATCTGACGCGCTTGAACGATATGTCTTTTACGCGTTTTGGAACGTAAAGTTTCTACATCCATTTGGAAATAGTCGCTGACCACTTTTTGGATATAATCTATAGAAACCTCTCTCTTGGTGTTTTTCACATAATTTCTAACTACGCTTTGCGCTAATTCCAATGAGATCTCACTTTTGTTAAATGAAGAATGCGCAATCAGCGAGATGATGGCTCCTTCTAATTCTCGAATATTGGTTTTGATATTATTACCCAGAAATTCAATGATATCTTCCGGCATTTCTACCCCATCTCGATAGAGTTTGTCATTGATTATTCTTACCCGAGTTTGATAATCCGGATTTTGTAATTCTGCTGACAATCCCCATTTAAACCGAGATAACAATCTTTGTTCAATATCCTGCATATCAACCGGAGCCTTGTCGCTGGTCAAAATAACTTGTTTCCCATTTTGATGCAAGTGATTGAATATATGAAAAAACACATCTTGTGTACCTGTTTTTCCCGATAAAAGCTGAATATCATCTACAATCAGTACATCGATAATTTGATAGAAATGGAGAAAATCATTACGGTTGTTTTTTTTGACCGATTCTATATACTGTTGTGTAAATCTTTCCGCAGAAATATAAAGAACAGTTTTATCGGGATGTTTTTCCTTGATTTCAACTCCAATGGCATGAGCTAAATGAGTTTTTCCTAAACCAACTCCACCAAATATAAGGAATGGATTAAAAGATGTACCACCAGGCTTGTTGGCAACTGCCATCCCAGCAGAACGAGCCAAACGATTGGAGTCTCCTTCTAAAAAGTTTTCAAAACTATAACTGTGATTCAGCTGCGAATCTATTTTGACATTTCTGATGCCCGGAATTACAAAAGGATTTTTTAATTCGGGATTTTTGTTTTTTACCGGAACCCCAACTTCTTGAGAAGAAACTTTTTCTCGTTGTGAACTGGGAATGCTTTCTGTAAAAGGTTGTCTTGTACCCTGTGTGTTTTCCATTCGAATCACATAGACCAGTCTGGCGGTTTTTCCTAACTCACGGGTTAAAGAAACTTTTAAAAGCTTGACGTAATGTTCTTCCAACCACTCGTAAAAAAATTTTGAAGGAACTTGAATGCTTAAAGCTTTATCTTCAAGCTTAACTGCCTCAATTGGGGCAAACCATGTTGTGAAAGCTTGCTCGGATATATTATCTTTTATAAATATCAGGCAATTGTTCCAAACCGATTGAGCAGTTTTATTCTTCATCTTTCCTTCAAAAGAGTTTTGTGGGTTGATATTATTTAATAAAATTGTTCAGAATGAGGGCGTTGTAAAAAACAAGGGTTTTTCTCTTTCTGGGACAACAAAGATGTGAACAAATTGTCTAACAAAAAAATTAATTACCCCTTGAAATATTAAAAGTTTATTCTCATATTAAGAGGATTTTCGAGAAATGCAAGTAAATCGCTATTTAAATTTTAATGTGGATGTCTTATAGATAAATAGGTCATGGTTTGATGTAAGTGGTTGAAAACCTGCTGAATACAAGTTGTTTTCTTAAAGATATAGAAACAAAAGCTTGAAATTAGAAGTTGAATGAACTCATTTTAAACAGTTCTGATTGTTTTTGTTAGTAAAAATTTAACACATTAACGTTTTGTATAAATATATGCTATAATTTCATGGTTGTCGGCGTTTTACATTTAAGATAAAAAAAGAATCATTTTGTATTATGAAGAAAGATTATACC
This sequence comes from Flavobacteriaceae bacterium, assembly GCA_035303085.1. GTDB lineage: Bacteria > Bacteroidota > Bacteroidia > Flavobacteriales > Flavobacteriaceae > JAJYSO01. Next base: position 3,694 of record DATGSA010000005.1, on the reverse strand, counting down.
AAACTACGAGTCAGATATTCAGAAACAGACCAAATGGGAATTGTGCATCATGGAAATTATCCCCAATATTTTGAATTGGCCAGAATTAGGTGGCTGGAAAGTATTGGAATTTCCTATAAGCAGATGGAAAAAGAAGGGATTATGCTTCCGGTTTATGAAATGAAAATTAAATATTTGATTCCTGCTTATTTTGATGAAATATTGGAAGTTGAAACTTTCTTGATGGAAAAACCAACGGTGAAAATTAAAATCGGCTACATCATTAGAAATCATAAAAAGGAAACTTTAACTGAAGGAGAAACAACCTTGGTTTTTATGGACAGCGGAACCAGAAAGCCGATAAGATGCCCGGCATATATTAAGGAAAAACTGCGGTAAATAATTCACCAGTAGAAGAGATTGAGTTTTTTAAATCTGAATATACTGCCGTCGTTTCTGAAATTTAGCATACTTAATCCTATCTTTGCGAAAAGAGCATAAAAAAGATTTAGATAAAAATGAATAAAAACGCAGTTTTTGGCTGGGCATCTTTTGCCTCCTTTATCATTGGACTGGCACTTGTTTTATTGGGGTTGTTGAAATACCTCGATTATGCCATCGGTTTTGCTGTGGTTGGACTCGGGTTCTTTGTGTTGTCCTGGGCTTTTCATAATCTAAAAGGTCGGGTTTGAAGTTTTACCTTTTCAGTCATTAGTTATCTGCTATTATGTTTTATAAATCTAAATCTGTCGGTAAAGCCGGTTCTTCTTTCCGCTTTTTAATCGGTACATATAATTCCGTTATCCATTCAGCAGGGTTTTCGGTTTCCTGCCGAGTGACTTTATAAACTTCATAAGCTTTTGCCTGACTGTCTTGCTCCAATTGATTGTTTTTGAGATAAGTATTTATCGCCTCCCAAAGCTTGGGGATATTTTGATAATTTCCTTTTAAAGTTCCCTTTATCACACGTTGACTCTCCTGTGTTCCCATCAAAATATTCTTTTCTGTATCTTCTAATTCTATATCCTTATCGATTTGAATGGGAAGCGCAAATGAGACAATGACATTTTGATGCGCCCTGTCTATGGTGTTATAAATCATAAAAGGAGAGCCTTTTGCTTTTCGGCTTTGATTTTCTAAAAAACTGTGGAGTTTCTCTGTTTGCTCCAATCGATTTTTAGCTATAGATTCAGGTTCATTTTTTAGCGATTGACTGGTATAAACATAATCACGCCCAGCTGTCGTTTTTACACCATCAACATTAATCGAATAAACCTCCATCTTTTTAATAACTTCTTCTTTTAAGCGATTTAGGTTTTTTTGAATGCGACTATCAAAGTGTTTCTGTGCCGAATCTCCTTTAAATAATCGAAAAGCCTTCGCCTTAAAATCTAATTTCCCATTGATTTCTAAATAGACATAAGTGGTGTCGCCTTCCTTGTTGAAATCCCACTTTGTGCGATAACTGGTACTGCCAATTCGTTCTTCAAAATTTCCTTTTTGCTCGATAAGAGAACTGCGCTCCACTTTGGTATTGATTAAATCTCCAGCAATATTGGACTCTTTATTTTTCCAAGTGAAAAAAGCGTCGTCACCGGTAGTTTTTTCTGAATAATGGAGTTGCATGTCGTTGTTTTTAAAATCAGACCAGCTCTCCCAATTTTTTAAATTATTGATCTCTTGAAAGACTAAATCTCGTGGAGCTTTTAACTCCACGTTTTCATTATAGGTGAATTTTCCATCTATTAAAGCAACATAAGCCGCTCCGCCAACAAGGATGATTAAAATTAATAACAGAAAATATTTAAGTAACTTCATATGATATACGCTGAGATGTGAGCATAAATATAAGCTTATTTTTAGGAATTTAACAAATTGATGAGGAAATAAATCTTTCTTTAAATAAGAGGAACCTTTCCTGCTTAGCAATTCAAATAGGATTTAATTGGAAAGCTGTCTTTTCTTTGACAAAGGATAAAGAACTTATTTGCTGTTATTCAGTAACGGAAAAGCAAAATCAAAGCTCTCCTTAAAAAGGAGTAGAAAAATCCTTAAAACGCAGGTTTAGGGATTTTGGAGTTGGTTGTAGCCTTAATCAATCCTTTGTCTCAACCTTACGATCACGCATCAACCCATCATAAATATGTTTCAGATTGTACTGCAAATAGGTAAGGTAGGTATCTGCTACTTCTCCGGGTTTCCCGAGTTCATCACTATAAATAGCCGGATAATAAATCGGAACGCCTGTTTCTTTTGATACGGTTTCCATCGGTCTGGAATCCACGTTTGATTCTACAAATAAAACCGGGGGATTGTATTTTTTCACAAAAGCGATAGCGTTTTTGATTTGATCTGGCGTACCATTTTCTTCGGTGTCAACCGCCCAGATAAAACCTTCTTGTAAACCGTATTCTTGGACAAGATATTGGAAAGCTTGTTCACTTGCCATAAAATAACGGTTTTCTTGTGGTATACTGGCAAATTTCTCTCGATATTCGGCTTCGACCTCTTTTAATTTTGCCAAGTAATCTTCCATGTTTTTTTGGTAGAATTCTTTGTTGTCCGGATCAACAGCAATCAGTGACTCACCAATGGTTTTTGCCATTTCAATCCCAACAACCGGACTGATAAAAGAATGTGGATTCACTTCTTCATTCTTAATTTTTCCCTCGCCAATTAAATAAATCGGTTCAACATTCTCGGAAGCTTTTACGATACGGTTTTTATCGGCGTTTACAGATTTTGTGAGTTTGGAAAACCACCCGTTATCCCCGCCTTCTAAATGCATTCCATTCTGAACAAAAAGATCGGCATTGGTAGCGAATTTGATGTCTTCCGGCACAGGCTCATATTCGTGAGGATCTGTTCCTACCGGCGCCAGATTGTGAACTTCAATCGAGTCTTTCCCAATTTCATACAAGATGTCTGTCAGAATAGAAAAACTGGAAATCACTTGAACTTTTTTGGGTTTTTTATCCGGAGCTTTATCCTGACAAGATATAAGAATTAAACCCGCAAGAATAAATGAAAATATATAACTGATTTTTTTCATAATATAACTAGTGTTTAGATTTAAGCTGTTTTATGTCCGTTTTTATTTGAATGTTGCCATAACAACCCTGTTTTTGGATTGAATAAAAAAACGATTAGAAATATAACCGAAGCGGTGAGGACAATCACTACCCCGGATGGTAAATTGTAAGTAACGCTCAAAAACAATCCGATTACTGCAGAAATTGCACCGATAAGCGCAGATATCCATAGCATAGTTGATAAGTTTTGAGTGAGTAAAAATGCAGTGGCAGCAGGAGTAATTAGTAAGGAAACTACTAAAATAACGCCTACGGTTTGCAAGGAAACTACGGTGATTAAAGTGAGCATCACCATTAATAAATAATTGATCATTTTTACCGGGAAGCCACTGGCTTTTGCCATTACCGGATCAAAAGTAGTTAATTGTAGTTCCTTGAAAAATAGAAAAATGGATAGTAAAACAACCCCGGCTACTACTTCGGTTAAAATGCGGTCGGGCTCGGTGATGGTCAACACATTACCAAATAAAATGTTGTTTAAATTAATCGGACTTTGGATTTTCGTGACCAATAAAATCCCTAAGGCCAAGAAAGCAGAAAACACAATGCCTATAGCCGAATCCGATTTGATTTTACTCTTATGCTGCACAAACCCAATTCCCAAAGCTGCCATAATACCAAAA
>DATGSA010000004.1:0-3141 GCA_035303085.1 Flavobacteriaceae bacterium | reverse complement strand
TATTTCCGATTTTCTGGAGTTTCTTAATCATTGTCCATTGTCCTAGATCTTTTGTTCTTACTTAGTTCTTACAATGATTATACGAAAAGACGTGCTAAAAAAGTATGTTCAGCAAATATTTTATTGAGGCGGTTAACGGTTCGGCATTTCTGCTGCGTGGCAATCAATTCTGAAGTTGAGCAAAAAACGCTTGCACGTCAGCAGGAAATGCTTGGTTATACACAATTTCAATGTATTAAAATTCAATAAAATAGTCCTCTCTAAAACCGCTACCATGAGAGTAATCACGATTGTCTCTATCTTGCATAAATTTTTTTAGGCCTTTATATGGAAGATTTTCCTTCTTTTGTTCTGAACTATACTCTAACTTTAAAGTTCTATAGCTGAAAGTCATATCTGGTCCTGTTTCAACCAAAAGCATCCCTTCATTCTCTCTAAAACTCGGGTTAATAGTTTTTCTTATTTCTTCGCATATTAAATTTGCCGAACGAGTTAATTCAAAAGTAAGATCTTGCACTAAATAGACATGAAATTCATTTTTTTTAAGTAACTCATTATAGAGTTCTTCATCGTATCTATCTATATGATGGAGCTTTCTTGATCTGTACATATTCGATCCGGCACTTTTTTCAGAATATTTGTCAAAAGTATTTAACAAATCATTTAATACATTTTTAAAATTAAAGATTGAATTTTCTAATTTAGGATATACTTTCGGCCAAAATCTTGAGATGATATACTCAGGCAATGTTTTGAGATTTTCATAGTCTTCTACATGAATGGCATTTGCTCCGCCGCAAACTAAGTTTGATGTCCATGCTTTCCAGTTTTCAAAATCTGCTTTCTCAATGATACTATCAATTATCTTAGCATAATTTAAGTCTACTTTAAGCTTTTCTTCATCAATATCAAGATTCTTTTTTACCCAGTTAAGGTGTTCTTCTTTCATTTGGTGAAGAACCTCAATAGTATATGTATCGACCTGATCATCAATCATTTTATGATGATTTCTACAGAGTAAAATTAGATTTTTGAATTTATCCCGCTCTTCAATTGGTATATCACTATCTCCTCTTGGCCCATCTGGTTTTTTAGCCACTATATGGGCAACCTCTCCTATGATTGAATCATCATCAGATTCTGTTTCATCAATCACTAATTCATTTCTGCATGGTTTATATGAACAAAGATTCCCTGATTTTCCCCAAAGGATTTTATGTGTCTGTAAGGATACTCCCACTGTGCCTTATGATTTATAGGATTAATGTGTATAACGGTTTGGCGGCTAAGCGGCGAGGCGACCAATTTTCCAAAATTCCGAACTGCAAACTCGTCCGCTTGAGCCGCATTGTTATGTTTTTAGTAGATCCAAATTTTTAAGTCAAGATGACCAAAAATACGTCCTAAACTTGTTAAAGCAATTACCTGCCCAAAACTACTAAGGCTACTAGATGAGAATTTATTTTCATCATAGATTTCTATTAATTTGTATAAGCTTGGAGCGTTTGATTTAACTTTCTCCTTGAAATCTTCTTTATCACTTGCAAGAGTTGGATATTTCTTAAAGAAGAGTTCATATATTTTGTGACCTAATATTGGATTATAATCCAAAACACCAACTCCAGCTAAATATCTAAGACTTGCAGCTGACAGATTACAATAATTACCAAACTGTTTTAAAACAGGGATCGCATTTCTTTCTAAATCATTATAGGTCACACCAGGCTTTTCAATTGTTATTCCCGAAAGGAAATGATGGACAGTTAGAAAGTTTATTTGGTTTCGATTTAACTTAGGGGTAAGTCTAATTGCTTCTTCGATTGTAATGTCAAGTAAATCAGTGTTCCCCTTGTCAATTCTTGAAGCAACCAAACTTGCAAGTAAATTCACATCAGATTTATTCCCTTTTTTTGCAGACCCTTGGACTGCCTCATTTAACGCAAATTGCACATCAGGGTCTGCTAATTTTTTTTCATCAATAAGTGATTTTTTATCACTTATCTCATTTTTTAATTGCTCAGCGAATGCCAAAACATTTTCGTTAACTCTCTGCATGGCTTCTTCTTGAAGTTTCGGGAAATTCTCATGAATTAGCTCCAAGCATAATTGTTTTACATTTTTATAATCCATACCAGTATTTGTGATGTTTATATCACCTTTTGCCTGATATGCTTTTGAACTTTCTCCAGTTGATTGTTTCATTTGAATATAATCGGTGATTATTCTCTTATGTTAATATCTCTTCCAGACTGATATGCTTCTGAATTACTACCAACAATCTGATTCATTTTTGTAGTTTTTGAAAAAATAAAAGTACCTAAGAAAGCTACTAAAAATGATAAAAAAGCAACGACCCCTTCAAATGCAAATTCATTTATATAAGTATATACACCTGAAATGAGCAACCCTAAAACGGTAACTATACGAATAATTGATTTCATGAGCCTAAGTATTTGAAAACATAACGGACTGCGGTTTAACCGGCTTGGCCTTATTGGCAGGTAATGTAATTAAAACTGGAATTTCTTTTAAGCCAACGAATTTTGAAACGGCAAACAGCGGCCAAGTCCGCGTTGAAACCGTTGTTATAGAACCGTCAGGCACGAATTACATTTAAAGATTTGCTTAAACGATATAATATATTTAGATTTAAGCAACTTCTTAAATAAATATTTTCTCATGAGCAAACAATCCTGTATCCGTGATGTAGCCGATCTAAATCAGATCAACCGGTGTATCGATTCTCTCAATCTGGTAGAGGAATCTATTCTAAAACTCTCTGATATTCTAAAATTGGCCGGTAATGATGTACGCCTTAAAATTCTTTTCCTGCTGAGCAACGAAGATGATTTATGCCCTTGTGATTTGAGCGATATCCTGGATATGACCGTCCCGGCTGTATCGCAGCACCTGCGCAAATTGAAAGATGCCGGCATATTGTTTCCGAGAAGAGAAGGAAAATTAATTTTCTATTCCCTGCAAGAACCTTACGGTGATCTTCTAAAGCCACTGTTTAACCAAATTGAAAACAACAGCATTATGGAGGTATTTGCGGCATGAAAAATCAATCGGACAACAACGATACCAAATGGCTGGGGGCCGGACTGGGAGTCGCTTTTATCGCATCTCTTTGTTGCATAA
>DATGSA010000003.1:0-8798 GCA_035303085.1 Flavobacteriaceae bacterium | reverse complement strand
TAATAGACAAGTCCGAAAGAATTATTCTGGAATTTCCGTTGCGTTCGATGTGATAGATGGCGATTTCCAATTCTTTGGCAATCGGTAAAATATTGTTGCCGTGAATAAAAGGCGCGAAATTTTCGAGTTTAAAATTTTCGGTTTTCGGTTCTAAATAAACTAAAGAATCGGCTTTGTAATTTTTTAAAAGCGCCTGTCGCATAAAGTTTAAACAATAATCTAAAAATTTCTTTTGCGTTTCCCGTCCGGTTTTGGCAATTTTATCTGACCAAGCGAGTAACTCTATAATTGAAGATTTGTTGCCCTTAGCTTTAAATGCCGTGCGTACCCAATCGATAAACCAAGCTTCAAATTGCTCTTCATCTTCATTTCCCTGTAAGATTTGCAAAGCTTTTGCATAACTTCCATCAGCTTGAAAAGCAATTTTTTGCGCCAAATCTCCATCGGTATTAAATTTTGAAATTAAAGCTGCTTTGATGTCGTTTTCTCCAAGCGGTGGAAAATTCAATTTTTGACAACGCGAACGAATCGTTTGTAGAATTTGCCGTTCATCATCGGTTATTAAAAGAAATAAGGTTTTGGCCGGAGGTTCTTCAATGAGTTTGAGCAAATAATTTGCTGTGCGTATATTCATGGTTTCTGCATGCCAGATTATCATAATTTTATATCCGCCTTCATAGGATTTCAAAGAGAGGTTTTGAGCAATATCTTTCGCATCATCTAAAGAAATTCTCCCTTGTTTATTATCGATTCCCAAATACTGATACCAATCATATAAACTACCATAAGGTTTTTCCAAAAGAAATTCCCGCCATTCCTTTAAAAAATCCAAAGCGCGTGCTTTGCTGGTTATTCTCTTATTATTAGCAGAAGGATAGCAAAAATGTAAATCGGGATGAATTAATTTATCAAAACTTTTAGCACAAGCTATTCCGCTTTCCAGCGATTTTTTTTCCGCGGTTTGACATAATATATATCTTGCGTAAGCCACTGCCATTGCAAGGGTTCCACTACCATGAGAGCCGACAAAAAGTTGAGCATGTGGGATCCGACCACGGTCAGCAGAAGTGGTTAAATGATTCTTTATATGATCTAATCCTAAAATTTCTGAAAACAACATAGTCGCGAAAGTAATTAATTTTGTAATATTATGCCGCCAACTATAATAATAAGATATAAATAATCCCTTTTTATACCAAACAAGATATGAAAACTGTTGATGATTTCGATTTTAAAAATAAAAAAGCATTGATTCGCGTAGATTTTAATGTTCCTTTAAATGAAAAAAATGAAGTAATCGATTATACGCGAATTCGTTCCGCCAAAAAAACCATTCAAAAAGTATTGAATGATGGTGGAGCTGTTGTGTTAATGTCTCATTTGGGGCGACCTGAGGGAAAAGAATCAAAATATTCCTTAGAAAATATCGTTTCTAAAGTAAAGAAGGTGTTGGATACTGAAATCAAATTTACAGAAGACTGCATTGGCTCAAAAGCTTTTGCAGCTTCAGAAAACCTTAAAATGGGAGAAGTTCTTTTATTGGAGAATTTACGTTTTCATAAAGAAGAAAAAGAAGGAGATGAGAATTTTGCTAAAGAATTAGCCCGTCATGGTGATATTTATGTCAATGATGCATTTGGAACAGCACACAGAGCTCACGCTTCAACAGCAGTTATTGCAAAGTTCTTTGAAGAGAAATGTTTCGGTTATTTGATGACTGATGAAATTGAAAACATAGACAAAGCACTAAATTCAAAAGAAAAACCTGTCACCGCAATTTTGGGCGGTGCTAAAATCTCTTCAAAAATAACAGTGATTGAAAATATCTTAGACAATATAGATAATTTGATTATCGGAGGAGGAATGAGTTATACCTTTATAAAAGCCCAAGGAGGAAGGATTGGAAATTCCTTGGTTCAAGAGGAATATGAAAATACAGCGCTGGAAATATTGAGAAAAGCCGAAGAAAAGAACGTGAAAGTGTACTTGCCAAAAGATGCTATAGTTGCTGATGAATTCGCAGCTAATGCCAATCTTCACGTCGAACAGATCGGCAGTATATCTGAACCGTGGATGGGCCTGGATATTGGACCTGCGACAATTAAGGAGTTTTCAGAAGTAATCGAAAAATCTAAAATTTTATTATGGAACGGACCGATGGGTGTTTTTGAATTTGATAATTTTTCAGGCGGTACAAAAGCTATTGGCTTGGCTGTTGGAGAAGCAACTCAGAAAGGAGCTTTTTCTTTAGTTGGCGGAGGAGATAGTGTGGCAGCAGTGAAAAAATTCAACTTAGGACATAAAGTAAGTTATATTTCTACCGGAGGTGGTGCGATGTTAGAAATGTTGGAAGGAAAAACATTGCCGGGCATTGCGGCTATTGCTTAAAGTAGCCAGTTTAACAATAATAAAAAATCATCGATTGAAAATGACTAAGAAAAGTTTATTTATATTCACCTTTATGTTTATTGGTTTTGCCGGGATTGCACAAAAAAAGATTTTTCCCGGTTCATTGGAATATTTAAAAGTAATTATTCCGGATTCTTTAGAAAGTTCAGACATTATCAATTCAACAAACAATTCAAATGAATATGAATTAGGAGAGGTTGACGGAATAAAATTAAAAGATTATCATATAAGTAATCGAATTGATTCGCTTTGGCTGGCAGAATTAACCAATTCAGACTTATTTCCTAAAATCCAAGAAAGCGTTTTGGAAATACCTTTTGATACCGATGAAGTTTCTCCTTCAGATTATCAGGAGTTATCTACAGAAACCCTAAAAAAGCGGTTGAAGGAACTCGACAGAAAAACGCCATTCGACATTAATTATAATCCGGTTTTAGAAAGCACGATCCATGCTTACTTAAAAAGACATAAAAAATCTATGGAAAGGTTGATATCTTTAAGCCTTTATTATTTTCCATTATTTGAAAAAGAATTGGATAAATACGATGTGCCGTTGGAGTTGAAATATTTACCTATAATTGAATCCGCTCTCAATCCACGAGCCAGATCACGGGTTGGAGCAACAGGACTCTGGCAATTTATGTATGCCACAGGGAAAATGCATAATCTTGAAGTCAATAGCTATATCGATGAACGTATGGATCCGGAAAAGTCTACTGTTGCTGCTGCTGAATACCTGTCAGAACTTTATAAGATTTTTGGAGACTGGAATTTGGTGTTGGCTTCTTATAATTATGGTCCGGGAAATGTTTCACGTGCTATCAGACGAAGCGGAGGAGCTACCGATTATTGGGAATTGAGAAGGTTTATGCCCAGAGAAACCGCTAATTATGTTCCGGCGTTTTTAGCTACCTTATATATTCATGAATATGCTGAACAACACGGTTACGAACCGTATTTACCAAATGTAATACATTTTGAAACCGATACCATTCAGATTAAAAAACCGCTCAATTTTGAATACATTTCGAAGATGACAAGTGTTGATGAGGAGTTTTTGGCTTTTTTAAATCCATCCTATAAATTAAAATATATTCCGGCGGGGGAAGAAAAAACCTTTGCTATTCGCCTTCCCGTTCAAGAAGCAGGAGTTTTTGCCGCGAATGAAAAATATATTTATCAAGAATATGAGCAATTATTAGCGGCCGAAAAAGAACAAGAACGATATGAATTGATGCAGCGGAGGATGAGTTATCGTGTTAAATCCGGAGATTATTTAGGTAAAATAGCTGCCGAATACGGCGTGAGTGTAAACAACATTAAAGAATGGAATAGACTGAATTCCAACAACATTAGAATTGGACAGAAGCTGGTGATTTATCCAAATCAACCAAAAATTGCAAGTTCAAAAAAAACCGATACACAATCTCAGGAATCTACTTCAAAAAAATACTATACTGTTAGAAAGGGTGACTCTATTTGGAGCATATCTAAAAAATTTAAAGGAGTTTCTGTCAACCAAATCAAAAGATGGAACGGTATTAGCGGTAATCATTTAAGACCGGGAATGCGTTTAAAAATTTCCGAACCTTAATTGTAGAATAAAACTGCATATTTAAATGAAAAGATTACTATTAATTTTTGGCTGTCTGCTATTGCTTTTGGCAAGTTGTAAAGATTCAAATGACGAAAAAGAAACTAAGAGAAAAACACTGATCTCTTCAACAGGAACTATTAACTCCTTGGCTATTGTGATCGATGATTCCCTATGGAAAAATGAAATTGGGGAGAGTCTTCGTGAAGTTTTAACAAAGCCGGTTACAGGACTTCCCCAAGAAGAACCGATTTTTACCCTCAGTCATATTCCACCAGCTGCTTTTACTGGATTTTCGCGCACCAGTAGAATATTTTTAAAAATAGAAGGTCGAAATGAGCCCTATTTTCGAATTGTTAAAGATACTTTTGCAGCCCCACAAGTCGGCGTTTTTATCGGTGGTAAAGATACCAAAACCATCATTGATTTAATTGAAGAAAATTCGAGTAAGATTATTCGAAATTTTAAAAAAACTGAAGCTGAAGCTAATATTGCCCGTATTTCAAAATCTTTAAAAAACCCAGAAATATTGGAAAAAACATTTGGCCTGAATATAAAATTCCCTTCTGTTTATAGATATGCTGTAGAAAAAGATGATTTTGTGTGGATAAGAAAGGATATTTCCCACGGAAGCATGGAGATTTTGGTTTACCAAGTTCCTTTAAATGTCATCGATAAAGACACCAATGTGGTTAAAAATATTATTGAAATGCGAGACTCTATCGGAAAAAAATATATTCCCGGACCTAAGGAAGGTACTTTTATGACTACGGAGAAAGCTTATGCTCCTTTTTTATATGAAATTGAAATTGATAACAAACCTACTTATTTGACAAAAGGAACTTGGGAGGTAGCAGGTGCTTGGATGGCCGGGCCTTTTGTCAATTATGCCGTGCGTGATGAAAAAAACAATCGCTATTTGGTTATGGAAGGTTTTGTTTTTAAACCTAATGCGCCGACTAAACGAAATAATATATTTGAGTTACAAGCTATATTTAATTCTGCTAAAATAAATTGAAGGCTTGTATGAAAAATGACAAAGAATTCAATGATTTAACGATTCAGGGAGTGAAGGATTAAAGATGGAGGACAATTATTTGTTCAATGCGGTACACCTGTATAAAGTGAAGTTGGGAAAAGATATTTGGAAAGAATAATTTGAGATAAAATTCGAGTAGGATTATAGGCTTAAAATTACTCTGATAAATAATAGATGAAAATTTATTGCAAAAATTATCGGAATTTTATAAGGCTTATCGATAGGCATCTCAATTACAGAATAGGTCTATTCAAATAAAAATACCGAGTTTATTTTTTCACAAAAAAACAAAGCCGTCTCATTCTATTTTGAAACGGCTTTAAAGATTATTTTATGAGAATGAAAAACTAAATAGATTTTTCATCCTGTCGTTCCCCAATAGTATCTTTGGATTTTGAGTCTTCTTCGTCATCCTTAGAGGCATCTTTAAACTCTTTAATTCCACTTCCCAACCCACGCATTAATTCAGGTATTTTTCTACCGCCAAATAATAATAATATAATGACAGCGATAAGAATAATTTGCGGGGCTCCAATGGCTCCAATAATGCCTAAGAAAATTAATGATTCCATATGTTCACATTTTAAATACAAAAATACACATTATAAATTAAATTGAAGTCTATGCAGCTAATAAATTGAATTAAAATTAGAAACCTTTATCTTTGTCGCTTAATAACCTTTATTTATTTTTGATAATACATCCAAGATGCTGAAATTTCATGGCTAAAAGAAGAAGACATAATCGGAAGAGGTCAAAAAAGCTATTTAAAAAGTACAAGTTGCTTATTCTGAATAATGACACTTTTGAGGAGGAATTGAGTTTTAGAATAAGCTGGCTGTCTTTTACCTTGGTATTGGGCATCATGGCAGTGTTCACTGTGGTACTAACTGCTTTATTGATAGCCTATACGCCATTAAAAGAATATATCCCCGGTTATTCTTCGCCTGAAGTAAGACGGGAAGCCACTGCTTTAATTTATAAAACAGATTCTTTGGAACAAGTATTAAACCAAAATAACCTTTATTTTCAGTCAATACAAAAAGTGTTATTAGGAGATACTATTTCTGATTTAAATGAAATCGACACTTTAAAAAAAGAAAAACTTACTGCTGAAGATATCGATTTTTCGCCTTCTGAAATTGATTTGGAGCTGCGGAAAGAGGTTGAACAAAAAGATAAGTACAGTGTAATGTATCCCGCTTTTGACAAATCTGATTACAAATTATTTACACCAGCTAAGGGAAACATCACCCAAAATTATGATGCGGAAAAACATCATTTTGGAATTGATTTGAGTTTGTCAGAAAAAACTCCTATAAAAGCTACAGCAGATGGAACGGTGATTTTTGCAGAGTGGTCGGCAGAAACAGGATATGTCGTAATTTTAGAACACGATTACGGGTTGATTTCAGTTTATAAACACAACTCCTCTTTAATCAAAACCCAAGGAGAACATGTAAAAGCGGGAGAAGTTATTGCGATGTCGGGTAATATGGGAGAATACACCACAGGCCCACATTTGCATTTTGAATTGTGGAAAGACGGTCATTCGGTAAATCCAACCGAATTTATAGATTTTGAATAAGATATTATGAGTATAAAAACATTAGGTGCAAAAGTTTTTGCCAATATTGTAGTTAAGAAAATGCAACGTTGGATTGAAAATCCTATAGAAACTCAAGATAAAGTTTTTAAGGATTTAATCAATAGTGCAAAGGATACTGCCTTTGGGAAAGATCATAAATTTGATCAGATTCAAACGCATCAAGATTTTATTGATAGGGTTCCGATTCGAGAATACGAAGCCCTTAAACCTTATGTTGAACGTATCAAAGAAGGAGAAAAAGATGTGCTTTGGCCCGGGCAGCCTCTTTATTTCGCGAAAACCGCCGGAACTACCAGCGGAGCTAAATTTATACCATTGACCAAGGAATCCATGCCCGACCTTGTTGCCGGAGCAAGAAATGCAATGTTAAATTATATAGCGGAAACCGGCGAAACCGATTTTGTTGATGGCAAGATGATTTTTTTACAAGGCAGCCCCGAAATGACTGAAATTAATGGGATTCCGGTAGGAAGATTGTCGGGGATTTCTGCCCATTATGTGCCGAGTTATCTTCAAAAAAACAGGTTGCCCAGCTGGAGTACAAATCGCATTGAAGATTGGAAAGAAAAATTGGAAGCGATAATTGAAGAAACCCTACCCGAAGATATGACGGTCATCAGTGGAATTCCTTCTTGGGTACAGATGTATTTTGAATATTTGATAAAAAAAACAGGAAAACCTGTGGGAGAAATTTTCCCGAATTTTAATCTGTTTGTATATGGAGGAGTGAATTTTGAACCTTATCGAAAAACATTTGATAAACTTATAGGAAGAGAGGTTCCGAGTATTGAGTTATTTCCTGCATCTGAAGGATTTTTTGCTTTCCAAGATCAACAAAACAACCCGGGTATGCTTTTGAGATTAGACGCCGGGATTTTCTATGAATTTGTAAAAGTCGATGAGTTTTTTGAAGAAAATGCAAAAAGATATTTGCTAGAAGAAGTCGAGAAAGATGTTAATTATGTAATGATTATTTCTACCACTGCAGGACTTTGGGCGTATAATCTTGGAGATACTGTTCAATTCACTTCCCTTAAACCTTATAGAGTTATCGTTTCCGGTAGATTAAAACATTTTACTTCAGCTTTTGGAGAACATGTGATCGGAAAAGAAGTAGAAGTAGCTATGAAAAACACGCTTCAAGAAATTCAAGCCCGAGTAAAGGAATTTACTGTAGCACCTCAAGCAAACCCGGAAGAAGGATTACCCCATCATGAATGGTTTATAGAATTTGACCAAGAACCCGAAAATTTGGATAGATTTGCAGAGCGTTTGGATTATTTTCTTTGTCAACAAAATTCATATTACAAGGATTTGATTCAAGGGGAAATATTACGAACCCTGCTTATTACAAAAATTGAATCGGGTGGATTTCAAAAATATATGCAATCTATCGGAAAACTCGGAGGACAAAATAAAATTCCCAGATTATCCAACGATCGAAAAATAGCTGATAAGCTGCAAAAATTTATTTTAAAATGAAGACAAATTATTTGAGATTAGGCCGTACACGTGCACAAGAAAGCACCCAGGCTATTGAACGATTATATATTACCATGCGGCATCTACTCAACCGCGGATTTTACAAGCCTATGGGAGTTTCCGGAAAAGCTTTAAAAGATGCATTGCTGTTTTTAAGACCTGAAATTTATGGATCTATAGCTGAAGAAAAATTAGAACTCAACGGATTGTTATACATTGTTGACCGTTTGCCGATGGGGATTGAAGAATGCAGATTTATTAATTTAACCAGTGCAGAAGGTTATAATAATTCACATTTTGAGCCGATAATTCCCCCTAAACGAAGACGAAATTGCTATCGGATTGATGAGGAACAAATGAATATCGAAATTACCAGAGGCCGTTCAGAAATTTATGATATTCTTACACATTTGACCTTCTTATTTATTGAATCTCAAAAAATCATGCGTACAGTATTAGTGGATGAGGAAGGAAATACCACAAGAGATTGGAATAAAATTAAAATTGCAGCTAACAAAAACAAATTAAATGAAGTAGAACGAGAAGTCACCTTGACTCATTTAGCTAATATTCTTGGTCATCCTTTCAATTATCTTCAAGATATTTATAAAAAATTCAGTATTCCGGAAGATGAAGATCGCTTATTGCATTTGATTTATAATATG
>DATGSA010000002.1:0-3648 GCA_035303085.1 Flavobacteriaceae bacterium | reverse complement strand
AGAGATTTTTTTGCAAAAGAGAGTTATTTTTTATCTTATATTTCCCTTTGTCGTCGCTTACTCAAAACCACTCCGATAATAAGAAAGGCCAAGAACATCGGATAGATTATAAAGAATGTGATGTGAACATTTGTCAGGGATAACCCCAGCGCTAAAAACATGTGCAGACAAGCGGTTAAGATCATTCCTATTGTTCCGATACTATAAAAAGAATGAAGTTTTTTCATGATGATTTTGTTTTTAATTAGAACCTCTGCAAATTGATACATATTTTCTCAAAATTAATGAAACTCAAAATTAATTCCCTAAAAATCAACAGATATTTTTATGATTTGCTGATTTCCTGCTTAATATTTAGATTCTGATTATTGATGAGTGCTAAAATTATTGGTCAGATAAATATTTTCCTTTAAATTCACAAAAAATAAGAAAATGAGAAAAACAATCAAATCTCCTAAGGCTCCTGCTCCTATCGGCCCGTATAATCAAGCTATCCTCGCCGGAAACACGTTGTATGTCTCCGGACAAATCGCTATTAATCATCAAACCGGAGAATTGGAAATCGACTCTCTTGAACAAGAGACGAAAAGAGTTATGCACAATCTCCAAGCTGTTCTTCAAGAAGCGGGAATGGATTTTAAACACCTTGTAAAGTGCTCTATTTTTATCAGTGATATGGACGATTTTGCTAAAATTAACGAACTATATGGCAATTATTTTGATGAGGCTAATGCTCCGGCAAGAGAAACTGTGGAAGTCGCCAGATTACCAAAAAATGTGAATGTCGAAATCAGTGCGATTGCTGTAAAATAAAGGCGGAAGGCATTTTACTTTGGAAGTTTGGTGGTTTTTTAGTAGTGTAGTTGATTATGCTTTGAAGTGTGATGGGTTAATGGAGTACGGCTATAGTTTAAAATAACTATCATTTAAAAGCACTCTTGATTTTCGGCTTTTTTTCAGGGTGTTGTAACAGTTAATCTACTTTTTATAAAAAAAGCAAAATTAATTGAAATTCAAAATACCGAAAAAAATCCTACTTTAGAAAAGCAGAAACCTTATCTGCTCAACAATTTAAACTTGTTTGAATTGTTGAGCAGTCTTTTTCCTTTAAAAGGAAAGGAGCTTTTATCTACTGATTCAGAGTAGATTCAAAGTAAAATACAAAGTTACCGCATTAAAAACAGAAGAGTTTTTAGGTTATAGGCTCTAGTTTAAACTGGCTATTATAATTGAAATATCTATTTTTTGACACGTTGTCATTTAGGTAGAGGAAGGGGAATGGCTCGTTAAAAGGAGGCAACTCAGGACGAGAGCGAATCCACATTTCAAACCCATTTTGCTGAAATGTTTTTCCCAACCCTCGTATGTTTGAATTTTGAAAAACAAAGAGAATAATTGAGTTTTCTACATTCACGATTTAAAATCTCTGAAATATGGATTTGAAATTAAACATCAACGCCCAATTAAACTACAGCTATCTTATATTACAGTAACTTATAAACCAAAAAGCAAGGCTCCCCACCTTAAAAAAGTGGGGGACGAAATAAATAAACCGCAGGATCAGTTATTTCCGGGGTGGTTGTAACTTTTAATCTCCCGGAAAAATTATATAATCAGGAATCAAGGGTTCTTCCTCTTCTACTTCAATTTTTTTAGGAAGATCTCCTATCATCATTTTTTTACTGAGGATTTTTCTTACCAATTCACTAAACGAATCGAAATCGACGGAATATGACAATCCCACTCCTTGTGTATATCCAAGCTCTTCTCCGATATACTGAATATCGCTTTCTCGATTAAATAATTTTGCACGCAGGGTTCCTTCTTCATTGAGTAAAACTTCCATTTCCACATCTCCCACAACCACAGAACGGGTATAACCACCAATTGGCACACCAACTTTTCCGTTAATCAGTACACGTTCACTTAAACTGGTTGAAAGGGTTACGCCCACTCGATCGGAATAATCTTGATCAGGGGTTCGGTTTCCTTTGGTATAGTTTACTCCTACTTTAAACTTATCTTCTTCTCCTGAGAAAATATCATCAAATAATCCGGCAGCACGTTCGTATAACAAATTTTCAGGATGTGTTGTTCGACCAATTCCAAAATCGCTGAAAAAACTTCTTTGTGCTATAAGGGATAATGCTTGCAGTTCAGTCGTTTCTCTGTCATTAATTCTATATTCCAACTCAGATTTTACAATCGAAGAAAGATTGGGATATTCCAATTCAAAATTAATATCTACATTGGTTAATAATCCGGTCAACTCTATATACACATTGACAGGAATTGGTCGGTTAATAGTTGGATTTTCTAAAACTACTGCAGGATTTGCTGCTGTTTCGTATAGCGCTCTTACGTTTAGATTAGCTTGAGTAGGATTTCCATCCCAAATCATACTTCCGCCGGGGACAACGGCGAACTCTTTTTCTATTATCCCTCCGTATTTGAAAAAATAAGTTCCTTCTTATACCACAAAATCACCCCACATATTGAATTTTCCGTTGGTATTTATTTCCATCAACAGAGTTCCTGCTCCTTTTCCTTTAAGTGTACTACCACTTTTCTTATCAATAACAACCTCAATATCAGCATCATCAGTTATATCTAAATCGAAATTTAGTTGAAGGCCTTTAATTTTACTAACGACAATGTCCTCTCCTTTTTTCCTAAGCTCTTTATCTTCCGAAGTCAGGAAATATATAAAATTGCTTTCTGCCAAAGCTTTGGAATCGGCTAAGGGTATTTTAAATACTGTTCCTTTTTCTGAAGTCGCTTCCACATCAATTACCAGTTCGTCAAAAGGACCATGAAGTCTTGCATTTCCCCTGATAAAAGCACTTCCATAATATAAAGCATCTTCTGTGAATTCCGTGTCCAAGGCAAGAAGTCTGTCCGGGGCAAGCAATTTTAAATCCATACCCCAATCTCTAAAGTTGTTATGAAATATACCTCCATTAACTTGTCCTTTTGTATGGTATTTGGTGTCGGAAAATTCAATTTGATCAAAATAAAATTCCTGATTCAATAATTTTACTTTAGCATCTTCTTCAAATGCCATATCAACATTCAGATAGGGAATACCGATCCCTGCGTCTTTTAATTTCAATTCTCCTGTAATAGAGGGTTTTTTATAACTCCCTGCTATTTTTGCTTTTCCTGTTGCACTACCCCTAACATTGGAGATTACACCATCGCCTAAAGCATTTAAAATATCGATTTTTAACTGATTTAACTCCATGTCCACATCGATTTGCGGATTGTTTTCGTCTACATTTATTTCTCCTACCGCCGACATATAGTCAAAATCTTCTCCACGTAATTTGGCTTCAACCGAATAGGAAGTCAAGGATTGATTTCCTTCAATATCCATTTCCAAATTTCCATAATCAACATCATTTACTTTTAACCTGGTAATCGCCAGATTAGAATTGGGATAATACACTCCTTTTTGTTGGTTGACTTCCAATTTTCCATCAATAATTCCTGCAAACGCAAAGTCTTCCAGAGAAGGCATCACTTTATCTAAATCTACATTTTTAAAATTCAGTTGTAAATCCTTATTATTTGTTCCGTTTTTCATTCCGAAAAATGAAATCTCTTGTTGCTCATGCATCATTTGAATCGTATCGGTACGAATATTCC
>DATGSA010000001.1:0-2676 GCA_035303085.1 Flavobacteriaceae bacterium | reverse complement strand
TCATAATCAGTTCTAATCGACTCACATCATCGGATGCTGTATAAGCGGTTACCCCTTTTCCTATTTGAGCCGGAAGGTTTGGCATCGCTCGGATAACTTTCTTGATTCCTAAGCCCTCAATAATGTTTTCAAGCGTAACCCCCGCCATAAGAGATACAAACATCTGACCATTGTTGATCAGAGGTTTCATCTTCTTGTATAACTCTTCAAAATGATAAGGTTTTACAGCGATAAATACGATTTCCGCTTTGGGAAGGCAGTCTTCCAATTTTGAATAAGGCTCTAAAATACCTTTATCTTCTACTGCCTTTAGCTTATCAAGATCTTTATCAAAGATTTGAAGTTTCCTATGACCGAGTAGACTTGATTTTGACATGCCTTCTGCATAGGTGCTGCCCATGTTTCCGGCGCCAATCATTAATACTTTCATTTTTAGTTTGTTTAAAAATTAATAACCATAATTATTACAAGTATCATACGTGAACTACTATTGCTTTTTTATTCTTTGACATAATAGGGAAATGAGAAGGAATTTAATCTATTCCTTAGGAAAATACATTTAATTAAGTGTTTTTATAAGAATAACATAAAGCAGCAAGAGGGTAAATTGAAGTTATACTGACATACCGTCCAAATCCCTGATAAAATGTCAGGGATATTTGGAGAAAATGGTTTCCTGTTTCAATCTGATTAAATTCTTAAAGCAAAACCTTCTAAGTATTGTTGAAATAATTATTATTAATTCGATTTTTGATTATCAATTATTATCATCATTTTCCTCCAAATTCTCTTTCGCCGGACCGCCCTGACCAAATAATTGATTCTCTTCATCCGGCAAGCCCTTCTTTCTTGATTCCTCTGCTTTTTTGCTTCCGGGAATATCCAAATCTTCCCCGGCAAAATCTACTTTCTTTTTCCGCTGGCGTAATTGGCGATCATCACCATAACCTTTTATGTTTTTATGCGAAAGTTTTTCTAAATCCTCCTCAGTTACTTCCGGATTGTAACGCAGTTTTTCTTTCTTGGTCTTTTCGGACTGCGATTTATCTGATTTGGTATTTCTCGATTCGGTTTTCTTTGAATTACCTTTCATTTTGTTCGATTTTTTATTGGTTGAATTTCCCATAGCTTTTTACTTAAATATAAGGGATTATAGGTCCTGATGCGAAACATGTTGTGTTTTTAATATAAAAATAACGAATACATAATTAAAAGTTGTTATTCTTGAGATTCAAACATTTATAATTATATTTGGTTGGAAGTTGATAAACTGATTATTATCATTTCCAGAAAGATAAAGAGCGTTTAAATTTATGCGATGAACTAAACTATTAAAAAATGAAAAATAAAATACTAATTGTTTTGATGATTGGATTTCTTTTTAGCTGTAAAGAGAAAGTAAAGGAAGCAGTTCAACAGAAAGATGAATATGAACTTCTCAGCGATGCACAAACTTTTTTTCAACCTATTTCTTCGGTGGACATGAAAGAGCCGGATCCTGAAAAAGTCGAGTTGGGGAAATATTTATTTTTTGATACACGATTATCAGGAGAGGGAAATATTAGTTGTAATTCGTGTCACGACTTAAACAATTATGGGGTTGATAACAAACAATTTTCTCCAGGCGATGCACCGGGAACAATAGGAGGAAGAAATTCTCCAACGGTTTTCCATGCGGCTTTACACAGCATGCAGTTTTGGGATGGTAGGGCCGAAGATGTAGAAGAACAAGCCGGAGGACCGATTCTAAATCCTTTGGAACACAACATTAAAGATGAACAACAACTTGTAGATCGACTTAAAAAAGTTGAATTATACCAAGAATTATTTGCTAAAGCTTATACTGAAGACGAAGATCCAATTTCGTTTGAAAATCTAACGGATGCAATTGGAGCTTTTGAAAGAACCCTGATGCCGGAAAGTAGATTTGATGAATATTTGGAAGGAGATGTATCTGCGCTGAGTGAACAAGAGAAAAAAGGATTAAACACTTTTATAGAATCCGGTTGTATCACTTGCCATAGCGGAGTTGCTTTGGGTGGACAAATGTTACAGAAATTTGGATTGTATCATGACTATTGGAAACATACCGAATCTGAGGATGTAGATTTAGGGTTATTTGAAATCAGTGAAAAAGAGTCTGATAAATATTTGTTTAAAGTGCCCGGATTAAGAAATATCGTTCATACCGAACCCTATTTCCACGATGGTTCTATCGATGATTTAGCCGAATCGGTGAGAATTATGGGAAAACTTCAAAGAGATATTGACTTATCGGAAGAGGAGGTAGAAAATATTACCGTCTTTTTTGAAAGTCTCTCCTCTGATATTCCCGAAGACGTTAAGAAGTCACCTTTCGAGGATTGATATTAATTCGATAAATTATTTATTGAAGATTTGATTGTTTTTCTATTGATTATCTTTATCATTAATCCCGAAATTTTTTCGGGATTAATTGGTTATAAACTAAAAAATTAGAAAGTTTAGAAGTGCAATAAAGAAGGTTCCTGCTGTTTTGATGTAGAAAGTTTGCTTTGCTCCTTGATTATGTTAATATCAAAAAAGCAACATAACAGTTACAACCACCCCGGAAATAACTAAACCTGTGGTTTAGTTATTTCGTCCCCTCCTTTTTTAAGGAGGGGAGCTTTGTTTTTGGGTTTAAATGGCTGTAAG